>DATBXI010000345.1:0-3505 GCA_036514355.1 Desulfuromonadaceae bacterium | reverse complement strand
AAGTTGAGATACAGCCCCACCCGATCCAGGCCGAGGGCGGCGCAGAGCATCCATTCCGCCTCCAGGCGGGCGTTCTCCACCCCCTTGGAGGCCAGGTATTCCCTGGTCCAGGTGAGGACCTTGAGTGTTGTCCAGGTTTCCTGCTGCATGGGATGACCTTACCCGCAGCAAGGCGCCACGTCAAGTGGTTCCGGGGGTGCATCGCGGGAATAGGAAAAGCCCGCTTGAGGCGGGCTTATGGGGTACTGACTGCGGCGCTCGGGCCTCACGGCGTGATGGTCTTCTCCCCCGGCTTCCAGTTGACCGGGCACAACTCCTCGGTCTGGAGCGCCTTGAGTACCCGCAGGGTCTCGTCCACGCTGCGCCCCACCCGGTCGCCGTGCACCACCCGGTACTGGATCACCCCCTGCGGATCGATGATGAACAGGCCCCGCCGGGCGGTGGCGTTCTCCTCGTTCAGCACGCCATAGGCCCGCGCCACCCGTCCACCCGGGTCCGCGAGCAGCGGATACTCCAGCGTGCCCAGCATGCCGCTTTTGATCCAGGCCAGGTGGGTGTACCTGCTGTCCACCGACACCCCCAGCACCTCGGCATTGGCCTGCCTGAACTCCTGCAACGCCTTGCTGAACCCCTTGATCTCGGTGGGACAGACAAAGGTGAAATCCGCGGGGTAGAAGAACAGCACCACCCACTTGCCCCGGTAATCGGCCAGGTTGATCTTCTTGAATTCCAGGTTGACCACACCCTCCAGGGACACGGGCGGCGCGACCGAGCCGATGTCGGCGCGGGCTGCCTGGTGCACGTCGCACATGGGCATGCCATGCCCCCCCAGGGCGCTCTGATCGGCCATGGCAACGGAGTTCCCGGCCTCGAGACACACGGCGGCAATGAACAGCAGGGCTATCGTCGAAACGGTTTTCATGGGCGTCTCCTTCCGGATTGCGGCATCTGCTGAAACCATACCGCAGCACCGCATGGTTGGCAATCGTCGAAAAAGAAGTTTAATTTTATCAACTGATATGATAGTACATTCAGGCTGACAGATGGTCATTGAAGCGATGTATTTACGGGAGGTTTGGGATGTCAGAACAAAATCCGCAGGTCGTGCTGGAAACATCCATGGGCACCATCACGGTAGAACTCTTCAGAGAGCAGGCGCCCATCACGGTCAAGAACTTCCTCTCCTACGTGAAGGAGGGGTTTTATGACGGCCTCATATTCCACCGGGTGATCAAGGAGTTCATGATCCAGGGGGGCGGCCTGAACGAAGAGCTGGAGCAGAAAAAGCCCCGGTTCGCCATCAAGAACGAGGCCACCAACGGGCTCTCCAACAAGCGCGGCACCCTGGCCATGGCCCGTACCGCCGTGGTGGACTCGGCCACGTGCCAGTTCTTCATCAACGTGGTGGACAACCCGTTCCTGGACCACCAGAGCAAACAGCAGGACAGCTTCGGCTACTGCGTCTTCGGCCAGGTGGTGGCGGGCATGGAGGTGGTGGACGAGATCCGCGCCGTCAAGACAGGAAAAGTGAAGGGACATTCAGACGTGCCCCTCGAACCGGTCTTCATCAAGACCGCCCGGCTGGTCGAGTAGTCGCACCCCCCACATCATCGCAAGGAGAAACCCGTTATGAGTAACAATCAGGTCTGTTATACCTTTGACGCGGCCGTGGAGATGGCCATCCAGATGGAGGAGGAAGGGTTCCGCAACTACCTGGAGGCCATCCGCAAGGTAAGCGACAAGGGTGCCCGCGAGATCCTCAGGGACAACGCCCTGGACGAGCTGGAGCACAAGCACCAGCTGGAAAAGGCGCTGCTGGAAGGGCGCATGGACGACGGCGAGGCACTCGATCAACCCATCCCCCCCACCATGCACCTGGACTACGTGTTCAAGAAAGAGGAGCTGGGACCCCAGTCCGGCGTTCGCGAGGCCCTGATCTACGCCATCCACCTGGAAAAGGGGGCGGTGGACTATTACGGCAAGGTTGCCAACGGGTGCGCCGGCGCCCCCATGGGGCAGCTCTTCAGCCGCCTGCTGAAGGAGGAGACCCGCCATCTCCAAGCCCTGGAAGACCTGTTCGAACGGCATTTCATGACCGAAAACTGATCCCCTGCGGTGGTGCGGCAGCCTGGCCGCACCACCGCGGGCGATCCACCCCCGCCCGCTTTACATCACGCAGTTCCCCGGTTAGTATTGATCATGTTCAGGGCTTGACGTTCCCCGGCAGCTTTGGGGATCACACAGGTAGCCGCCTTCGACGGGCAGACGCCGGCAGGAGAACGGACATGATCCCACCCGCGAACCATCCCCCCCGCAGCAGGACAACCCCGGCCGCTGACCGGCATTATTTCGACTTCCACGACATCGAGCTGGCCCGCCAGGTGGAACGGCTGCTCTTCCCCCGCAGTTCGCCGGTCTGCACCTGGTGCTGCATAGGCGTCAAGAATCGCATGGCCGGGATACTGGGGGGTGATTATTTCGACTTCATCACCATGCCTGACGGCTGCCAGACCCTGTTCCTGGGCGACGTGACCGGGCACGGGCTGCACGCCTCGGTGGTCATGTCGCTGCTCTACGGTTTCATCCACCATGCGACCCTGGGCAGTTGCGACCCGCTCCGCCTGGTGGATGAGGTCAACACGTTCCTGCTCCGCTTCGCCCGCCGCGCCCAGGGCCTGGACCAGTTCTTCTCCTCCACGCTGTTCTTCGGCATCATCGATCCCCAGACCCTCACCATGCGCTATGTCAATGCGGGACAGGTGCCCGGCCTGGTACTGCGCAACGGGCAGGTCATGGAGCTGGCCACCACCGCATGGCCCCTCGGCTATTTCGACTCCCCCCAGATCGGCAGCGCCATCTTCCGCTTCGAGCCCGGCGACCGCCTGCTGCTCTATACCGACGGTATCACCGAGGCGCCCAACGGGGCAGGCGAGCGCTTCGGCACGGAGCGGCTGAAAACGCTGCTGGTGGAGGATGGGGCCGATCACATGGAGTTCCTGGAGCGCCTGTTCGCGGCACTGCACCGCTTCGGGACGAGCGACCCGCCGGAGGACGACTGTACCGCCATCGTGGCGGACATCCGTGGCGGCTTTATTCCCAACGGGACAGGAGGAGGCACGGAGGGGACATGACAGCGCATCCGACCATACTGCCCGACACCCCGGAAAATCGGGAGCTGGCAGCCAATTGCCATCCGCCGGACTGGGTCAACCCCGAACCCGCGGGCCGATACAACCTGGTGGTGGTGGGCGCCGGCACCGCCGGCCTGGTCTGCGCGGCCGGCGCCGCCGGGCTGGGCGCCCGGGTGGCCCTGATCGAGCGCGGCCTCATGGGGGGCGACTGCCTCAACTGCGGCTGCGTCCCCTCCAAGGGGCTCATCCGCGCCTCCCGCGCCGTCCATGACGTCCGCACCGCCGCCGCTTTCGGGGTACGCACGGGAGACGTTGCCGCTGACTTTGGCAGCGCCATGGAGCGCATGCGCCGCCTGCGGGCCGCCATCAGCGGC
>DATBXI010000344.1:0-3616 GCA_036514355.1 Desulfuromonadaceae bacterium | reverse complement strand
GGCGGTGACGGAGCTGATGGCCAGGGACCTGAAAGCGGAGGGGTAGCGGATTTTCCATCTGCTGCGTTACGCTCGTCCTTCGTCACTTTTCCCGAATGCTTTGAACGGATGTCGGTTAACGGAAGGAATAATAGCAATGCGCATAGGCCACGGCTACGACGTCCACCGGTTGGTGGCAGACAGGAAGCTGATCATGGGCGGGGTGGAGATCCCCTGGGAGAAGGGACTCCTCGGTCACTCGGATGCCGACGTGCTCCTGCACGCCATAGCCGACGCCATCCTGGGCGCCATCGGCGAGGGGGACATCGGCAAGCATTTTCCCGACACCGATCCGGCCTACAAGGGGGCCGACAGCTTGAAACTGCTGGAGCACGTCGGTACGTTGGCGGCAGACAAGGGATGGCACCTGGGCAACCTGGATGCCACCATCATCGCCCAACTCCCCAAGATGGCGCCCCACATTCCGCAGATGCGAGAAAATATTGCGAGGGTGCTGAACGCCGCGGTGGATCAGGTCAACGTCAAGGCCACCACCGAGGAAGGGCTGGGGTTTTCCGGGCGTGGTGAAGGCATCTCGGCCCATGCAGTGGTGCTGATGCGGTCACGGGAGGAATGACCTCCCGCCCCATCGCTCGCCACAGAGTGTAAAATTTCACTACAGATGTCAAAAAATACACATTATGTGTAACTTGTCGATCCTGTTGATCTTTTTTCGGGTTGCCCGCACAGCTGACAAAGAATTTAACATCCCCTCCAATAGTCCACTCCCCTTGACCTCATAACATATTGAAATATAATATATGACGTAAATGGCATCCTGTCGGCATTTTCTCTGCAATGTAAAGAAATGCTACTCATCTTCCGGTGGCACCATCTACAGTTGAGGAGACCATGCGAACATTCTTGTCGTGGCCGATACGGAGGCACATGTGCCTGCTGATACTGCTGCTGGCCCTGCCCACTATCGGCGTCATCCTCCATTCCGGCATCAGGGAGCGGCGAGAGGCCGTCACCGCTTCCTACGAGGAGGTGGAAAAACTCGCCCACGTCATGGCTTCCGAGATCCAGTTGCTGGTGGACAGCACACGCCAACTGTCCCTGACCCTGTCCCGTCTTCCCGACGTGCAATCCCGGAATGCCGCATCCCTGAATCCCCTCCTGAAGGAGCTCGTACTCCATTATCCCTATTACACCACGATCTTCATTACCGACAGGAACGGCGTGGTGTGGGCTTCGTCGCTGCCCGCATCCCACCGCCACTCCGTGGCCGACCGGCGCTACTTCACAGCAGCCATTGCCACGGGGCAATTCTCCGCCGGGGAATTTGCCATCGGCAAGGCAAGCGGCCTGCCGACCGTCGGTTTCGCATATCCCCTCAAAGACAGAAATGGGTCGGTTACCGGCGTCATCGGCGTTTCCCTCAATTTGAGGGCCACAACGCATCTGCATGCCCAGAAAAAACTCCCCGCGGATGTGACCTATGCCATCTTCGACCACAGGGGGACGATACTGTTCCGCAGCACGGATGCCGACAGATTCGTGGGAACACCGGACAGGCCGGAGCTCTTCAGCCGTATGCGGACCGGGACCGACCTGGGAATATTTATCGCCCGTACAAACGATAGGCAGTACCGCCGGCTGGCATATCGGAAACTGCGCCTGTCAAGCGAGCAGTCGCCCTACATGTACGTCCGGGCCGGCATTCCGGTGGCATCCGCGACAAAGGCCGCCAACAGCGCGCTTCTCGACAATCTGGCGTTGTTTGCGCCGTTTCTTGTGGCGGCGCTGGGCTTGGGATGGTTCGTCAACAAACGTTGCGTGGTGGACCGGGTCCTGACATTGCAGTCCGCCAGCCGACGCCTGGCGGCCGGCGACCTGACCACCCGCGTGGCCACTCGCGTCAGCGGTGGCGAGTTGGGGGAACTGGCGCACACCTTCGACAGCATGGCCAGTGCCCTCCAGACCCACGAGCGAGAGTTGCGCGAGAAAAGCGAGCTGCTCAATGCCGTTATAGAGGGAACCCCGGACGCGATCTTCGTAAAGGACCGGGACGGCCGCTACCTGCTGTTCAGTTCCGGTGCCGTGGCCATGACGGGAACAAGCGCCGCCGAGATCATCGGTAAGGACGATACGCATCTGTTTCCTCCCGACGTGGCCCGGATGGTGCGGGAAAAGGACCGCGCCATCATGGCGGATGGGAGCGTGCTGGTCTGCGAGGAGGTCGTCGTCGACGGGTCAGGCAACCCGCGCGTCGTGTTCGCCACCAAGGGACCTATCAGGGATGCGGAAGGGATCGTCACCGGCATGTTCGGCATTGCCCGTGACATCACCGAGCGCAGGCAGGCGGAGGCGGCGTTGCAGGATGCCCACGACGAGTTGGAACGTCGCGTTAAGGCGAGGACCGCCGAATTGGCTGCCCTGGTAAAGACCTTGAGGAAACAGGTCGCCGAGCGCAAGCGGGCGGAGTCGGCATTGAAAGCGGAAACCGCGCAGCGTCTGCAGGCGCTGGAACAGCTGCGCGAGAATGAACGCATCATGATCCAGCAGAACCGCCAGGTCGCCATGGGAGAGATGATCAGCAACATCGCCCACCAGTGGCGCCAGCCACTGAACACGCTGGGGATGGTCATCCAGCGCCTGCAGCTGTTCCACGACCTGGGCGAGTTCAGTCCGGAATTTCTCCGTGTCAGCACCATGAAAGCCATGCTTCAGATCAAACAGATGTCGGCGACCATCGAAGAGTTCAGCACGTTCTTCAGGCCCGACCAGGCCATGGTCACCTTCAAGGTCAACGAGGCGATCAAGCGGGCCGTCTCCCTGGTCGAGGCAAACTTCCAGCAGCACGGCATCGCCCTTACCATGGAGGGTGAAGGCGATCCGCAGATCATAGGCTATCCCAGCGAGTACTCCCAGGCCCTCCTGAATATCCTGCTGAACGCCCGCGATGCCTTTGGGGAGCGCGCCGTCGAGGCTGCACGGATCACGGTGCGCTCATTTATTAAAGACGGTGCTGCGGTGGTTGCGATTGCCGACAATGCGGGGGGCATTCCCGAAGAGATCATGGACAAGATATTCGATCCCCACTTCACCACCAAGGGGCCCCAGAGCAGCGGGATCGGGCTGTTCATGGCAAAGAGCATCATCGAGCGGAGCATGAACGGCCGCCTGACGGCCTGCAATGTCCAACGCGGAGCCGAATTCAGGGTCGAGATCTGATGTCCCGGTGCCCATCAAGTTTCTGGTGAAATTTCCCACACTGTGCTACATCCTGATTACCGACACCGGAGTTCATGCGTAAGGAGATGCCCGTGCAGCCGTCAAGGCGACACCCCACCCCACCGGCCGCACCCAGCGACGACCGTCCTGCCGGCTCGGAAGCGGGGGGAAGCGGAAACGCGACAGCGGTGCCGGGTGATCCGCCGCTTCCCACGGCCATGCTCTCGGACCGCATCCTGGCAAGCTTCACCACCCGCCCGCAGCTTTTGCCCGCGTTCTTCGACATGCTGTGCAACGATATCGGCACCCAGCTGGCCGCCATGCAGAGCGCCCATGATGCCGGCGACCCGGTTGCGTTGCGGCATGCGGCCCATGCCGCCAAGGGGGTGGCCCAGGGGTT
>DATBXI010000343.1:0-2276 GCA_036514355.1 Desulfuromonadaceae bacterium | reverse complement strand
CTGACCGCCATGATCAAGGCCTACGAGATCCAGGGGGTGATGGCCCTGGAGAACAGCTTCAACCGGGTCGGCCTCGATCACGTGCTGCTGGTCAAGCTCGCCACCGCCGCGGTGGTCACCCGGCTTCTGGGGGGCGGGAAGGAGGAGATCGTTAACGCGCTGTCGCAGGTCTGGGTGGACGGGCAGAGCCTGCGCACCTACCGGCACGCTCCCAACACGGGGAGCCGCAAGTCGTGGGCCGCCGGCGACGCCACCAGCCGCGGGGTCAGGCTGGCGCTGCTGGCCATGGCCGGGGAGCCGGGCTACCCCAGCGCCCTGACCGCCACAGGATGGGGGTTCTACGACGTTGCCTTCCGGGGCGGCCGCTTCAGCCTGGGGCGTCCCTACGGCTCCTACGTGATGGAAAACGTGCTCTTCAAGGTCGCCTTTCCGGCCGAGTTCCATGCCCAGACCGCGGTGGAGTGCGCTCTGCTGCTCCATCCCCGGGTCAGGGACCGGCTCAACGAGATCGAGCGGGTGGTCATCGCCACCCAGGAATCGGCGGTGCGGATCATCAGCAAGAGCGGTCCGCTCCACAACCCGGCCGACCGGGACCACTGCCTCCAGTACATGACCGCCGTGGGGCTGATCTTCGGCGAGCTGACCGCCGACCACTACAGCGACGAAATGGCCGGCGACCCGCGTATCGACGCGCTGCGGGAGCGGATGGAGGTGGCGGAGGAGCCGCGCTACTCCCGGGACTACCTGGACCCGGCAAAACGCTCCATCGCCAATGCGGTGCAGGTCTTCTTCCGGAACGGCACCTCCACGGAGCGGGTGGAGGTGGAGTACCCCCTCGGCCACCGCCGGCGGCGGACCGAGGCGCTGCCGCTCCTGATCGACAAGTGCCGCGCCAACCTGGCCACCCGTTTGCCGGGCGAGCGGGCCGAGGCCTTGATCGAGCTCTGCCTCGACCGCCGGCGCCTGGCCGCCATGCCGGTCAGCGAGTTCATGGAGCTATGGGTCGTATGAAGGAACCGATCTGGACACCCTCACCGGATCGGGTGCGAAACGCCAACCTGACCCGCTTCCTGGCCTTTGTCAACGAGCGTCACGCTACCGCGTTTGCCGATTACGACGGGCTCTACCGCTGGTCCATAACCGATATCCACGCCTTCTGGGCCGCCCTGTGGGAGTTCGTCGGGGTGATCGCCTCCCATCCCTACGACCGGGTGGTGGACGACCCCCTCCGGATGCCCGGCGCACAGTGGTTCGCAGGCGCCCGGCTCAACTTCGCGGAAAACCTGCTCCGCTGTCGGGACAACCGGACAGCCATCATATTTAAGGGAGAGGGACGGCCGAGCGTGCGAATCAGCTACGCAGAGCTGTTCGGGCGGGTGGCCCGGCTGGCCCGTGCGCTTCGCGAGGCCGGGGTGACGGCCGGGGATCGGGTGGCCGGGTTCATGCCCAACCTGCCGGAAACGGTGATCGCCATGCTGGCCAGCGTCAGCCTGGGCGCAGTTTGGAGCTCCTGTTCGCCGGAGTTCGGCATCCGGGGGGTGCTGGACCGTTTCGGCCAGATCACGCCCAAGGTCCTCTTCTGCGCCGACGGCTATTGCTACAACGGCAGGCGCTTCGACTCCCTGGAACGTGTGGCGGGAATTGCGGCGGCCATACCATCCATCGAGCGGGTCGTGGTGGTCCCCTACCTGGCAGACGCCCCCCGCATCGAAGCCATTCCCCGCGCCGTTCCGTGGGGCGAGTTTGCGGCATCCGGAGCGGTCCCTCCCCTGGAGTTCCTGCAACTGCCCGCCGACCACCCGCTCTACATCATGTACTCCTCAGGCACTACCGGGCCGCCCAAGTGCATGGTGCAAGGCGCGGCCGGCATCCTGGTCCAGCATCTCAAGGAGCTGGTGCTGCACACCGACCTGAAGCCGGATGACACCATCATCTACCTCACCACCTGCGGCTGGATGATGTGGAACTGGCTGGTCAGCTCCCTGGCTGTGGGTGCCGCGGTCGTCCTCTATGATGGGCATCCCTTCCACCCCGACCCCCTGGCCCTGTGGCGCCTGGTGGAGGCAGAAGGGATCACCGTGTTCGGCGCCAGCGCCCGCTACCTGTCCTCCCTGGAAAAGGCGGCCGTGCGGCCGGGCAGGGAATGCGATCTCTCGCGGCTGCGCACGCTCCTCTCCACCGGCTCGCCCCTTTCGGCCGATACGTTCCGTTACGTTTACCCAGAGATCAAGGCCGACATCCACCTGGCCTCCATCTCCGGCGGGACTGACCTCAAC
>DATBXI010000342.1:0-3147 GCA_036514355.1 Desulfuromonadaceae bacterium | reverse complement strand
CCCCCTGTAACTACGAAAGGGAGGCAGCAATGGAAGCACAACTACTGGATGCACGCGGTCTGAAATGCCCGCAACCAACCCTGAAGGTAACGGTCATGGCGGTGAAGATGAAACCGGGCGATGTGCTGGAGGTCCTGGCCGATTGTCCTACGTTCGAAAAGGATGTGCGCGACTGGTGCAGCCGCTCCCGGAAGACGCTGGTGTGGATCAAGGACGAGGGGGCGTCGAAACGATGCCAGATCCAGTTCTGACGGATTCGTAAAACGTCCATCTGCTGCGTCCGCTCCTTTCCACATGGTGGTCGCCCTTTCCCATTGGTATGGGGGGCAAAGGTAGGGTGTTGAAGGGGCTCATTCCCTGGGAACCGCACGCCGTGCATCTGGAGCGTTTTACCAATCCGTCAGTAATGGGTATCGTTTTCCGAAGGGCCATGGCGACGTGGCCCTTTGTTCGTGGGCTTTGACAATTGCCGCGATTTAGGTCATAGTTCCCCAGTCCATTTCCCCCGAGCACCCGGAGAAGCGATGCAGCCCCGCGCCATCACCCCCGAACGAAGCGACGACGATTTCCAGTACGATGCCACCCTGCGCCCCAGGGCCCTGGACGAGTACATCGGCCAGGAGAAGATCAAGGGGAACCTGCGCCTGTTCATCGATGCGGCCCGGGGCAGGGGCGAGGCCCTGGATCACGTGCTGCTGTACGGCCCGCCCGGACTGGGGAAGACCACCCTGGCCAACATCGTGGCCTGCGAGATGGGGGTCAACATCAAATCCACCTCCGGGCCGGTCATCGAGCGTCCCGGCGACCTGGCGGCCATCCTCACCAACCTGGAGCCCCACGACGTCCTGTTCATCGACGAGATCCACCGTCTCTCCCACGTGGTGGAGGAGATCCTCTACCCGGCCATGGAGGACTTCCAGCTGGACATCATCATCGGCCAGGGGCCGTCCGCCCGCAGCATCAAGCTGGACCTCCCCCGCTTCACCCTGGTGGGGGCCACCACCCGCGCCGGCCTGCTCTCCTCCCCCCTGCGGGACCGCTTCGGGGTCATCTCCCGGCTGGAGTTCTACACCGAAAGCGAGCTGGCCACCATCATCACCCGCTCCTCCCGCATCCTGGGGATGGATATCGAAGCCGAGGGGGCCCACGAGCTCGCCCGCCGCAGCCGCGGCACCCCGCGCATCGCCAACCGCCTGCTGCGCCGGGTGCGGGACTTTGCCCAGGTGCGGGCCGACGGGGTCATCACCCGCATGGTGGTCCAGGAGACCCTCAGGCTGCTGGAGATCGACGACATGGGGTTCGACCAGATGGACCGCATGATCCTGCTGACCATCATCGACAAGTTCGGCGGCGGCCCGGTGGGGCTGGACACCATCGCCGCTGCCATCGGCGAGGAGAGCGACACCATCGAGGACGTGTACGAGCCGTTTTTGATCCAGAACGGCTTCCTCAACCGCACCCCCCGCGGCCGGGTGGCTACCCGGCCGGCCTACCTGCACTTCGGCCGCATCGCGCCCGACACCGCCCAAGGGAAGCTGTTCTGACGATGCAGCAGTTTTTCGAGTTCCCCATAACGCCCGCCTTCACCTTTGACACCTTCGTGGTCTGCGACGGCACCGCGGCCGCCGTGCAGTTTGCCCGGCGCATCGCCGACCCGACCGACCCGGATAACCTGCTCTACCTGCACGGCCCTTCCGGCTCCGGCAAGACCCATCTGCTGAAGGCCATCGCCGGTGCCCTGGAAGGGGAGGGGGGACGGCCGGCGGCGTTTGTGTCCTGCCGCGAACCGTTCACCCCGGCCGACCTGATAGCCCGCTTCGGCGGGGCCCCGGCCCTGCTGGTGGACGACCTGCACCTGCTCCCCGACGACCCGGCCCTGCGCACCGGCCTGTGGCAGATCTTCAACGAATTCCACGACGCCGGCCGCAAGGTGGCCCTGGCCGGCCTCCTCCCCCCCCGGGAGCTGCCCCACCTGGACGACCACCTGGTATCGCGCCTGCTGTGGGGGCTGGTGGCCCGGGTGGATGCCTCGGACGACGAGTCGCGCCGCATGATCCTGCGGAAGATCGCCGACGACCGCCAGGTGCGGGTGCCGGACGAGGTGATGGAGTACATCCTCGTCACCACCGGCCGTGAGGTGAGCGAGCTGATAGGCGGCTTCGAGGCGGTGTACCGTCTCTCCATGGCCGAAAAGCGCCGGATCACCCTGCCCCTGGCCCGGGAGGCCCGTCAGCTCGGACAGGCCGGGAGCATCGCCCCATGAGCGCCTTCCACTCCCGCCTGAAAACCCCGGAAGAGGTCGAACTGGAGCGCAAGCGGCACGAACTGGCGCAAGTCCAGGGGCAGCTGGCCGAACGGGAGGAGTTCTTTGCCGCCTTCAGGGCCGATATCCGCAGGTTCGAGCAGCGGTACGAGGAGATGCTGGGGGTGCGCATCGCCCAGTTGGAGGACCTGGAGTGGCAGCTGGACGGCCTGCTTGGCGGGGACCGGAGTGGGGACGGCGAGGCGTCCGAGCCGGTCGAGGACGAGGACGAGTTTGCCCGGTTCCAGCACTACACCGATCTGCTGGACGATGAGGAGGAGCCGGAGCCGGATGCGCCGCGCCAGAGCCTCAAGCACCTGTACCGGGAGGTGGCCAAGGCGATCCATCCCGACCTGGCCACGGACGACGAGGACCGGCTGCGGCGCCAGGAGCTGATGGTCACGGCCAACCAGGCCTACGAGATGGGCGACCGGAGCGTGCTGGAGGATATCCTGGGGGACCGTGACCTGGGGCCGGAGACGAACGGCACCCCGGACGTGGCCACGGAGCTGGTGCGGGTGATCCGCCAGATCGCTAGGGTGCAGCAGAACATCCACGCCGTGGAGCGCCAGATCCAGGAGCTGAAGGGTACGGACATCCACGCATTCAAGGTGCGGGTGGAGGAGGCCCATGCCGACGGCATGGACCTGCTGGCCGAGATGGCGGCGGCGCTCGACCTGAACATCGCCAAGGCCCGGAAACGGCTGGCGGCCCTGCGGGGCGACCCGGACCTGGACGACGACCCCCATACCCTCCTGGAGACGCGCCTGATCCGTTTCCCCAAGGATCGCTCCTACGGCACGCTGTACGAGCGGGTCAGCGGATCGGTGGACTACCGGGACTGG
>DATBXI010000341.1:0-3227 GCA_036514355.1 Desulfuromonadaceae bacterium | reverse complement strand
CGGGGTGCTCTATATCCTGGCCATGTCCTCCCTGGGTGTGTACGGCATCGTCCTGGCGGGGTGGGCGTCCAACAGCAAGTATTCTCTCCTGGGCGGCCTGCGTGCATCGGCCCAGATGATCTCCTACGAGCTTTCGGCCGGCCTGGCCATCGTGTCGGTGTTCATGCTCTCCGGCACCCTGTCCCTGAACGAGATCGTCAACCAGCAGTCCGGCTTCGGCTGGTTCGCATTCAAGCAGCCGCTGGCGGCGATCATGTTCTTCATCTGCTCCCTGGCCGAGATCAACCGTACTCCCTTCGACCTCCCCGAGGCCGAGACGGAACTGGTGTCCGGCTTCTGCACCGAGTATTCCAGCATGAAGTACGCCATGTTCTTCATGGCCGAATACGCCAACATGGTCACGGTCTGCGCCCTTACCGCCACCCTGTTCCTGGGCGGCTGGAACGGCCCCATGGCCACCGTCATTCCCCTGCTCGGACCGGTCTACTTCGTTGCCAAGGTGTATTTCCTCATGTTCGTCTGCATGTGGATCCGCGCCACACTGCCCCGCTACCGCTATGACCAGCTGATGCATCTGGGGTGGAAGGTGCTGCTCCCCCTGTCGCTCCTGAACATCGTGGTCACCGGCATCATTGGCTACTTCATCTAACTTAGCTGCTACGAGACACGCAACTCCAAGAACAAGGATGGAAACATGAATCCGATTACGCCGATTATAAATGGTTTGAAGATCACCCTGGCGCATCTTTTCAAGAAGCCGGTCACCCTGCAGTATCCGACCGAACGGCCCAAGGTCGCCCAGCGTTTCAGGGGGCTGCACGCCCTGAACGTTTCGCACGATAAGGCGAAATGCGTGGCGTGCTACCTCTGCCCCACGGTATGTCCGGCCAAGTGCATCACGGTCGAGGCGGGCGAAGACGCCAACCACGACAAGTATGCCGCCACGTACGAGATAGACATGCTCCGCTGTATCTTCTGCGGCTACTGCGTCGAAGCCTGCCCGGTGGATGCCATCAGGATGACCGGTGAGTTCGAGCTGGCCAACTATCGCCGCCAGGATTTCCTCTACACCAAGGAACGACTCTTAGAAAAGAAATAAAGGAGCAGTGCATGGAAACCCTCTTCTTCGCAATCATCACGCTGGTGGCAATAGTGTCGGCGATACTGGTGATCTCCTGCAAAAACCCGATCAACAGCGCGCTGGCGCTGGTGCTGACGTTCTTCTGTCTGGCCACCTACTACGTCATGCTGGATGCACCCTTCATGGCTGCCGTACAGGTGATGGTGTACGCCGGTGCGATCATGGTGCTGATCGTGTTTACCATCATGCTGCTCAACATCAGGGTTGATGCCACCAAGAAACATACCCACAAGGTTGTGCTCGGCTCCATAATCGGTTTCTTTACGCTCATCAACACCGCGGTCTTGGTGCTTAAAGGGCGCGCCGCGCTTCCCACGGGTCCCTACAGCAGCCAGATGATCAAACAGGTCGGCCACACCGAACTGATCGGCAGGGAGATGTTCACCAATTTCCTGCTGCCGTTCGAGATAACCTCGATCCTGCTGCTGGTGGCGATTGTCGGCGCGGTCATCCTGGCCAAGAAAAAAATCTAGACAGAGGACACCATACATGGAAAATCTGAACAGCTATCTCATCGTCAGCGCGATCCTCTTCTCGATCGGCACCATCGGCGTGCTCACCCGCAAGAACGCCATCGTCATCTTCATGTGCATTGAGTTGATGCTGAATGCGGTCAACCTGACCTTTGTGGCGCTCTCACGCCACCTGGGGAATCTGGATGGCCAGGTATTCGTGTTCTTCGTCATGACCGTGGCCGCTGCCGAAGCCGCCGTGGGCCTGGCGCTGATGATCGCCTTCTACAACAACAGGGAGTCCATCGACGTTGACGATGTGAACCTGATGAAGTGGTAGCAGGGCGGCACGATTCCGAGCAGACAACGTTTAACGATTGAATAAAGGAGTCTTACATGTTTGACAACGTATGGCTGATCCCGCTCTTCCCGCTCATTGGATTCCTGATCAACGGACTCTTCGGGAAAAAGATCAAGAACGAAGCGGTCATCGGTGGTATCGGTACACTGGCGATTTTCGCATCTTTCCTGGTTTCATGCGGCATCCTGATGCAGATGATCGGTCTCCCGGCCGAGCAGCGGGTCTTCGAGAAGGTCGTGTTCCCCTGGATCTATTCGGGCAACCTGAAGGTCGATATGGCGTTCCTGCTCGATCCCCTCTCCTGCGTCATGATCATGGTCGTGACCGGCGTCGGCTCGCTGATCCACCTTTATTCCATCGGCTACATGCATGGTGAGGAAGGGTTCTACCGTTTCTTCGCCTATCTCAACCTGTTCTGCATGTCCATGCTCCTCCTGGTGCTCGGCAACAACATGCTGGTAATGTTCATCGGCTGGGAAGGGGTCGGTCTCTGCTCCTACCTGCTGATCGGCTACTACTTCCACAAGAAGTCCGCCGGCGACGCCGCCAAGAAGGCCTTTGTCATGAACAGGATCGGCGACTTCGGTTTCCTGATCGGCCTGTTCACCCTGTACTGGTGGCTCGGCAGCAACCACAACATCTGGACCATCAATTTCATGCAGATCAAGCAGGCATCGCACCTGCTCCCCTACGGCGGCGTTGTTACCGTAGCCACCCTCTGCTTCTTCCTGGGCGCCACCGGCAAATCGGCTCAGATCCCGCTCTACACATGGTTGCCGGACGCCATGGAAGGTCCCACCCCGGTTTCCGCCCTGATCCACGCCGCCACCATGGTTACCGCCGGCGTCTACATGATCGGCCGCATGAGCTTCGTCTTCATGAAGTCCCCCGATACCATGATGGTCGTTGCAGTGGTCGGCGCTGCTACCGCCATCTTTGCCGCCACCATCGGTACGGCACAGAATGACATCAAACGCGTACTGGCCTATTCCACCGTATCCCAGCTCGGCTTCATGTTCCTGGCCATGGGGGTAGGGGCATTCTGGGCCGGCATCTTCCACCTCATGACCCACGCCTTCTTCAAGGCCTGCATGTTCCTCGGGTCCGGTTCGGTCATCCATGCCATGCACCACGCCCTGCACCACGGCCATCTGCATGACGACCCGCAGGACATGCGCAACATGGGCGGTCTGCGCAAGGTGATGCCGATAACGTTCCTGACCTTCTTCGTGTCAACCCTGGCTATTGCCGGCCTGCCGCCGTTCTCGGGCTT
>DATBXI010000340.1:0-2869 GCA_036514355.1 Desulfuromonadaceae bacterium | reverse complement strand
AAAGACAAACTTGCCGGCATTGATTCTCTCCATCTGCCGGTCGAGCCATATCCGTACCTTGCGGCGGTTTTCAGGGGTGTCGTCCAAACCGGTGGATTTCTCCACCCGGCGGCCATGGTAATAGAACAGCAGATACAGCTTCCTGCTGCCCGGCTTGCGAATCACCGCGCCTTCCTGATTGTCGTCCGTATTGTCAAAGAGCAAATCGTTGGTTCGTTTACGCATGTATTCTCCTTATGCGCATCCTCCCCACCGAACAAAGTCCGACGGGGAGGATAGCACATTGGTTGTGGATCTCAAGCAGATCAGTAGTCCCAGTTGACCCCCGCCGCTTTGGCCGTCGAGGGCGTCCGCCTCCGCGTTGCCGGCTGCGGCGGCTTCGTGGTGGCATCTGACAACGCCACGACGATCTCATCGGACCAGATGAAGCGGAGCACGCGCTTCATTTTGATGAAATGCCGCCCCGGCAGAAAAACCCCCGCTCGCTGCCACTCGAAGACCGTTGAGCGCCCCACTTTCAACCTTTTGGCGAATTCCTTGACGGTCAGCAGCTCATCCGACATGGCGCACCTCCAGGATTCCCCCGAAACCGTCCTCTGCCCGGCGCCGCTCGATCACCAGCCCGAAACCTGCTGCATTGTCGGCATACCACGTCCCTTTGCGCCGCCCATGGAACCCCTGCCTGAACCGGCGCGGCCCCGTCATGGTCTGCCCCGGCGCCACCGCCAGCATGGACAGGCGGAAGAGCAGGTCGATCAGCACATGCTCATGGACGCGCAGGTATCGGCATAGCCGGCGGAATGCCGCCATCTCCAGGCCGATGGCTTCGTGGGTGAATAACTTGTACTTGGCCAGGGTCCAACCACTGTCGGCCAGAGACCATACCGGCAATGTCATCTCGACCTCACCGAGTTCCCAATAAAGCGGGATGCCGTTGAAATCTGTCAGGTTCGCCAGCGCATGACAGAACCGCGCCAGGAGTGAAAAGTCGTCATACGCCATATCCTTTCGGTGCAGTGTGGTTGCCATGTCACACCTCCCGATAGGGCGAGAAGAACGCCGTGAATGTTTTTCGGTCGACTTTGTCGGGACTCAGGAAAAAATTCGGCGCCCTGAGATGCAGCCGGTGATCCACCCGTTGCAGCCATTGGTTGAGCAACAGATCAGGTAGCCTCTTGGCGTCGGTTGTCGTGCCGGACAATGGCCGCAGCTTGTGCGCCAGCCAAGTTTTCAGTATCCGGATTTGCGGCAGGGCCGAACGGGCGGGACGGGTCCGTTCGACGAGATCACGGATACGATCGGCAATCAGACTCACCTTGAACTGCGGTGATGCGCTCATGGCCGTGATGGATTTGATGGCGGCCCTGAATTCCACCAGCACATGCTCCGCAATCATGATCTCCAGATGATGACCGTTGTGGTGCGCTACGGAGTGCACCTGGTAATCGAGGACATCAGCCGGGGTGAGGCGCAGGTCTGTTGAGTCGGCGAACGGCACCTTTTCCAGACGGTAGAACCGGTTAGCATGGCGCAGTTCAAATCCTTCTCGCATATTCAGCATCGTGACCGGATCGAACAGCTGATGGGCCAATTGATCTTTGAGGGTTGTCCCTCCGGCGTGCCGCCGATACAGGTCGCACAGCACCTCTCTCATGGCGGCATCGTGGAGGCCGATTGCCTCCAGGTTGGCGGCGAACAGCGCGGGGTCATAGACCCGCTCGATGGTTCTGATGCCACAGTGGAAGCGTGCGACACGGCCGTTGGCGTGACGGCGGAACCACCCCACTATATGGCCGCGGTGCCAGTCGAATTTGCTGGACAGGGGCAGACGCTGGAGAATGGGCGCCATGACCAGCAGCACCGTCATCAGCGCCTGCACCTGGCCGTACAGCGCCAGGTCGGTGGAGCGGTGGAAATAATGCTGCGCCAGCAGTTCGGCCATGGTCTGGAACGAATCCCGTTCGAGATATCTGGCCAGGTCGCCATCATCGTAGTGGCGATACCCGGCGATCGACGCCTGGGCGCGCCGCACCAGTCGATAGGCGGTCTGGTTGCTCTGGGAGGTGGCATGGAGATTAATTGTCGCCATTGATCCCCCCCTTTGCTGCCGGGTTGGCGCGCATCTTCTCCAACTCCTGCAACACCTGATCATTCTGGCGGTTGAACCATGCCTCGAATTCCCGGCTGTAATCGATCTCCGCCCCCAGGGACTGGGCCAGTTGGAGATTGACGCTGTATCTCTCCCAACAGGCCTGGGAGATCGTTATCTGAACCCTATATCTTTTTTTGCGTTTCAAACTGATGGTGGCCATGGTACGCCCCTTTCTCACCTGAGATGAGGGATGTCCATGCGGCAGCATAGGCTGACGCTTCCAGCGGGGACCGCTGGAATATCGCGAGAGGTGATTGTACAGGTGGGGTGTTCAGATAGACGCAGATCGATCGAGCGCAGACTAACTGAACACTTGTCAGTAAACAAACTCAGGTGAGTTGCCGCAACTGTGAAGCAGTTACGGAAGAGAAAAAAGAAGACGTGCGGATGGCCGCAACGTTTTGGACTCGATCCCACAGCCGGATGGAGTCGTTATGGGCTAATGCCGGACCGGAACGGCTGTATTCCGGATCAGGTGCGGATGATTCGTCGGCAAAAGTTTAGCTCATGCTTGCTCCTTGAGTGTGCTTGCCAGCGTCGTGGGTGGTCATGGCAGCGTCGGACCCGTTCATTTTTTATTTTTTCACCACCAGGACACCGTTCTTCCCCGGACATCCCGATGGCATTCATTATAACGGATCCGGCAGGGTAGAATCAACCCAAGTGGCTGGAAAATATATTGTATACAACAAAAAAAGTTTTTCCATAGTACTGCCG
>DATBXI010000339.1:0-3517 GCA_036514355.1 Desulfuromonadaceae bacterium | reverse complement strand
GGGAGAGGCTGCCAGGCTTTCCGTCCCCACCAACGAGCACTACCTGCCGCTGTTGTACGCCCTGGCCCTGCACCAGCCGGGCGAACCGGTCTCCTTTTTTGCCGAGGGGCTGGTGTACGGTTCAATTTCCATGCGTTCGCTGAGGATCGGTTGAACCGGTTCGCACGCATACCCAAAGGAGGACACCATGAATGGGCGAATCACCGAGCTGGAACTGCGCTACATGCAGCAGGAAAAGACCATCCAGGAGCTGAATGAGACTGTCTGTCGCCAGGAACAGGCCATCATGCGGCTGGAGCGGGAACTGCTCCTGCTGCGCGAGCAGCTCACCATGCTGGCCCCATCAGCCCAGGGATCGGTGGATATGGAGGAACCGCCGCCACCACACTATTGAGTCCTGACCCACAGCACTGAAGGAGGCACCCATGGGACGCTGGATCGCACTGGTGCTGCTGTTGGCGGCCGGGCCATGTATGGCCGGCGCAGCAGCGGGAAAGGAGATGACGCGGATGACGACGATTACCCTTACCAGCCCGGCCTTTCACGGGGGCGGGCAGATACCGGCCACATTCACCTGCGACGGTACGGACGTCAATCCGCCCCTGGCCATAGGCCCCGTGCCGGCCGGCACCCGATCACTGGCGCTGATCATGGACGACCCCGACGCGCCGGTGGGGACATGGGTGCACTGGGTGCTGTGGAACATCCCCCCGCAGACGCGGGAGATCCACGAGAACAGCGTGCCGTCCGGCGCGAGCCAGGGACGGAACGACTGGCATCGCACCGGGTATGGCGGCCCCTGCCCGCCGTCGGGCACCCACCGTTACTTCTTCAAGCTCTACGCCTTGGATACTCTTCTCGACCTGGGCGCAACCACCACCAAGGCCGACCTGGAACGGGCCATGCAGGGGCATATCCTGGGACGGGGCGAGCTGGTGGGGACGTACCACCGCAAACGTTAGGCCCAGCCCTGTCTCCTTTTCGTATGGCTTGACAAACAAATGAAAATAATTTCTATTTGGGGCAACTACGTTACGCGGGGACAGTTCATGAGATGTGTGCGAATAGCGGTCGTGCTGACCATATGCCTGACAGTGATGTGTGGCTGTCGGAAGAGAGAACCCCTCGCCCCTGCCGTATCTCCCCCCAAGAAACTGGTCGTGGTGACGACCCTGTTCCCCCTGTACGATTTCTGCAGGGCCGTCGGCGGCGACAAGGTGGATGTCAGCCTGCTGCTCCCGCCCGGCGTCGAGGCGCACGCCTTTTCGCCCAAGCCGGATGATGCCATCAGGGTGGGCAAAGCGGACCTGTTCGTCTTCACCAACCAGTTCATGGAACCGTGGGCGGTCAAATTCGCCATGGGCCTGAACAGCGGCACCATAACGCTGATCGACTCCAGCAAGGGTGTCACCTTCCTCAGGGCCGGCCCCGAGGAAGACGACCATGACCACGGGGGCGAGGGGCATCATCACCACGCCGGCGGCATGGACCCGCACATCTGGCTCGACTTCGCCAATGCCCGGATCATGGTGGATAACATCGCCGCCGGCATGTGCGCCAAAGATCCCGCCAACAGGGCCTATTACCTGGCCAATGCCGCGGCCTACAAGGCGGAACTGAAAAAACTCGACGATGACTACCGGGCCGGCCTCGCCTCCTGCGCCAAGCGGACGTTTCTCCATGGCGGCCATTACGCCTTCGGCTATCTGGCCAAGCGCTACGGGCTCCAGTACGAATCCGCCTCCGCCGTCAACGCCGACGCGGAACCGTCGCCGGCCACGCTGATCGCGCTTGTCAAGCAGGTCAGGGCAAACGGTTTGAAGTATGTCTTCAGCGAGGAGCTGCTCTCACCACGCGTGTCCGAGATGATTGCCCGGGAAAGCGGCGCTTCCGTGTTGCTGCTCCATGGCGCCCATAACATCGGCAGGGCGGATTTTGAGAAGGGGGTCACCTTCATCTCCCTGATGCGCGGAGACCTTGCCAACCTGCGGACCGGCCTGGAGTGTCGATAGCCAGGACCGGTGGCAACTTGTGATTGTCAAGAGGCCACCAGACCGGCTATAAGGAAGGGGTAATCATTCGAACGCACGGCCAAGGAGGGCCGCGGCCCGCTGCCGCGGCCTTTTTGCGTATCGTCACCGGTAACGTGACTGCATCTCAGGGGAGACATCATGAACTACTCGCCGTTGTTGACGGACCTGTACGAACTGACCATGCTGGCCGGCTACCTGGAAGAGGGGATGGCGGACAAGCCGGCCGTGTTCGATCTGTTCTTCCGCACCAACCCCTTCGAGGGAGGGTGTGCCGTGTTCGCCGGGCTGGAGCCGGCCCTGGAGTTGCTGGAACAGCTGCGTTTCCCGCCAGAGGAGTTGGAGTACCTCCGCGGGTTGGGGCTGTTCAAGCCGCGCTTCATCGAATACCTGCGGGAGTTCCGCTTCACAGGGAGGATAACAGCGCCGGCCGAAGGTACGGTGGTCTTCGCCAACGAGCCGCTCCTGACCGTGGAGGCCACCCTGGCCGAGGCCCAGTTCGTGGAGACGGCGCTCCTCACCATCATCAACTTCCAGACCCTGATAGCCACCAAGGCGGCCCGGGTCTGCCACGCCGCTGACGGGGCCGAGGTGATCGAGTTCGGCCTGCGCCGGGCCCAGGGCCCGGATGGCGGGTTGTCGGCCTCGCGGGCCGCCTGCGTGGGGGGCGTGCAGGGCACGAGCAACGTGCTGGCCGGCATGGTCTACGGCCTGCCGGTGCGGGGCACCCACGCCCACAGCTGGGTGCAGGCATTCCCGGACGAACTCACCGCCTTCCGTGCCTACGCGGACGCCTTTCCGGACAGCACCATCCTGCTGGTGGACACCTACGACACCCTGAAGAGCGGCCTCCCCAACGCCATCACCGTGGCGCGGGAGCTGCGGCAGCAGGGGCACGAGCTGTGCGGCATCCGCATCGACTCGGGCGACTTGGCCTACCTCTCCCGCGAGGCCCGGGCCATGCTGGACGACGCCGGTTTCCCCGCGGTCAGGATCGTGGCCTCCAACGAGCTGGACGAACAGGTGATCGAGTCGGTGCGCAGCGGGGGAGGGCGTGTGGACGTCTACGGCGTGGGCACCAAGCTGGCCACCGCTGCCGGGCCCGGCGGGGGAGCCCTGGGGGGCGTCTATAAGCTGGTGGAGATCGGGGGAGAGCCCAAGCTCAAGGTGACGAGCGACATCGCCAAGGCGACCCTGCCGGGCAGAAAGCGGCTCCTGCGGGCCCTGAACCCGACCGGCGGCTTCGTTCAGGACGTGATCTGCCTGGAGGCGGACGATATACGCGGAGGCGACACGGTCTTCGACCCCACCAACCCGCTCCAGCACACGCGGCTTCCCGAGCACGCGCGCTTCACGGACCTGCGGCAGGTGGTCATGGAGGGGGGAAAACGGACTATTGACACGGAACCGCTGGCGAATATGGCGGAGCGTTGCCGGCGGGAACTGGCGCTGTTGCCCCAGGGGTGTCTGCGCTTCGTCAATCCGCA
>DATBXI010000338.1:0-5388 GCA_036514355.1 Desulfuromonadaceae bacterium | reverse complement strand
TCGACATCGCCAAGTACCTGATCGACCGGGGCTATCATCCCCCCACGGTCTACTTCCCCCTGACCGTCAAGGAAGCGATCATGATCGAGCCGACCGAGACCGAGAGCAAGGCCACACTGGACGCCTTCATCGAGGTGATGATCGATGCGGCGCGAACCGCGGAGAGCGACCCGGGGGCGCTGCACGACGCGCCGGTGACCATGCCTATCGGCCGGTTGGACGAGACCAAGGCGGCCAGGGAACAGAACGTCTGCTGCATCGGCTGAACTCTCCCTCACCGGGGGGAAGGCAGCCTCATTTACCATGACCGCCCACGGCAGCAGGCCGGAGGGCGGTCTTTTCACCGGACGCCGGCGTACTGCCGGTACACCGGCCTGTATGCGGGAAAGGGTGACCATGGAGAACCAGGTGCAGCATCACGGAGATTCGCCGCCAACCGACGCGGATTATCTGGTCTTTTCGGCCATGGACTGCCTGCTGGGGCTGCCCTATTTTCACATCATCCAGATCGTGGATTCCCCGACCTATACCGTGGTCCCCTCCATGCCCCGTTCCGTGCGGGGAGTCATCGATTTCATGGGCGAGCCGATACCGCTGATCGACACCAGGGTCAGGCTGTCGATGAAGTCCAGGTACGACGAGGTGACTGATTTCGTCCAGACCTTTTTGCAGAGAAAGCAGGACCATCTCAATTGGATCGGCAAACTGAAGGATGCAGTGGAAAACGACAAAGATATCACCGTGGAGAAGAACCCCCACAACTGCGCCTTTGGCAAGTGGTACGACACCTATCGGCCCAATTCCCTGACACTGGCCTCCTACATGAAGCGCTTCGACATGCCGCACAAGGCGATCCACGACCTGGCCACCCGGGCCGAACTGCTGATCGCCGAGGGGAAAAAGGCCCAGGCAAAGACGATGATCGCCGCTGCCGAGGGGAATGAGCTGAAAAGCCTGGTGGCTCTGTTCGACGGCTTTGAGGAACAGATGCGACAGAGTTACCAGGAGTATGCGGTGGTTGTTGCCCATGGCGGCCGTAAGTTCGCCCTGGCCATAGATGGTGTGAAATACTTTGAAAAGCTTGATGAGATCGTCCATGACGTGCCGTTTGCGGGAAACATCAATGACAAGGTCATCGATGGCATCGGCAGGAAAACGATCGGTACGGCGACGGAAGACGTCATTATCCTGAACCTGGAAGCGTTGCTGGATATGGAGATCGGCGAGCCGAACGACGAATGACGCGATCCCCATCCGAAAACCGGGTTGCCGGCGAATCGCCGCGAAACCTGGCCTCCACCTGGCGCCTCATACACGACACGCCGCGTTCCGGCGCGGAGAACATGGCCGTTGATGAGGCGCTTTTGCGTGCCTTTGATCCGGGCACGTCCCTGCCGGTCCTGCGGCTGTACGGCTGGGAACCGGCGGCTCTCTCCCTGGGGCGGTTCCAGCAGGGAGCGGAGGTGCTGGACCTGGAGCGCTGCCGCTGTAACGGCGTGGCGGTGGTGCGCCGGGTGACCGGCGGCGGGGCGATCTTCCACGCCGACGAGCTGACCTACAGCATCGTCTGCACTCCGGACCAGATCCCGCCCGCTGCGTCGGTCAAGGACTCGTTCCGGGTGCTCACCGGGTTCCTGCTGGCCTTTTACCGCTCCCTCGGGTTGGAGGTCTGCTATGCGGCGGATGCCGCCCCTGCGGGGACCCTGCTGGGTGAGCGTACCCCCTTCTGTTTCGCCGGCAGGGAGAGCTTCGACATCCTGGTGGGGGGCGCCAAGATCGGCGGCAATGCCCAGCGCAGGCAGAAGGGGCTCGTCTTCCAGCACGGCTCGATCCCACTGGCGAACCGGGCCCTGGACGGATTGTCGTACATGCGGGACAAGGCGCCGGCCCAGGCCCGGGGCGTCACGAGCCTGGGGGAGTGGGGCGTCGCCGGTGACATGGTCCGCCTGCAGGGGCTCCTGGCAGCGGCCTTTGCGGCGCATTTCGACGTGGAGCTGCTGGCGGACGGGTTGACAGAAGGGGAACAACGGCTGGCAACGGAGCTGGCAACGCACAAATACGCCACGGACAGCTGGAACCTGGAAGGGGTAGAGGGGTGAACATTCGACGCAAGCCCGAGTGGCTGCAAAAGCGGGTCAACCCCGGCGAACAGGCCGCCATGCGGGCGCTCCTGGGGGAGCTGCGCTTGAACACGGTCTGCCAGCAGGCGCTCTGCCCCAACATCTCCGAGTGCTTCCGCTGTGGTCAGGCCACTTTCCTGATCCTGGGCACGAACTGCACCCGGCTCTGCGCCTTCTGCAACGTGGACAAGGCAGTGCCGCTGCCGGTGGACCGGGACGAACCGGCCAGGGTGGCCGAGGCGGTGCAACGCCTGAAGCTGGCCCACGTGGTGATCACCAGCCCGACCCGCGATGACTTGGCGGATGGCGGAGCCGGGCTTTACGCCGCCACGGTGGCGGCCGTCCGCGCCGCGGCGCCCGCAACCCGCATCGAACCGCTGATCCCCGACTTCCAGGGTGACCGGCAGAGCGTGGCGACCGTGGTGCAGGCAGGACCGGACATCATCGCCCACAACGTGGAGACGGTGCCGCGCCTCTACCATATCCGCAGCGGCGCCGACTACGGCCGCTCGCTGGATGTGTTGCGGCTCTGCCGGGAGCTGGCCTCCGCGATCCCGACCAAGTCGGGCATCATGCTCGGCATGGGAGAGACGGAGGAGGAGGTCGTGCAGGTGCTGCACGACCTGCGGCAGATGGGATGCGCCTACCTCAGCATCGGCCAGTACCTGGCTCCCAGCAGGCGGCACTACCCGGTGCAGGAATACGTCCGGCCCGAAGCGTTCGAGCGCCTGCGGGAGACGGCCCTCGCCATGGGCTTTAGCCACGTGGAGAGTGGCCCGTACGTGCGCAGTTCGTACCATGCGGGGCAGTACACCGGCGATGCGGAGCGGATTGAGAATTCGCGAAGTAAATTAGAATCCACCCCAAGTTAATTAAACTTGAGAGAAGGTGTGGATATGCGATTGTTATTGGTTGAAGATGACCCGATGTTGGGAGAAGCCGTGCAGCGTTTGCTGCAGCAAGAGTCTTTTGCCGTGGATTGGGTACGGGGCGGCGAGGAGGCCGAGTTGGCACTCGATGCCTCGTCCTATGATCTTATGCTGCTTGACTTGGGATTACCGGAAAAAAACGGACTTGATATTCTGCAAGATATGCGTAAAAGAAAGGTTTCTCTACCGGTCATCATTTTAACCGCTCGTGACGCGGTCAGCGACCGCATAGCGGGGTTGGATAGCGGCGCTGACGACTACCTGGTCAAGCCGTTTGACCCGGATGAGTTGGCAGCCCGTATCCGGGCGCTCCTGCGCCGCCGGAACGGCCGGGTCGAGCCAATAATCACGTTTGGACCATTAACGCTTAATCCAGCCACCCACGAACTATACTGCAAGGAGAAGCTCATTAGGCTCTCTCTACGCGAGTTTTCCCTGTTGTCCCTTCTGTTGGAACGCCCAGGGGCAACAGTTTCTCGTGAACAACTTGAAGAGCGATT
This sequence comes from Desulfuromonadaceae bacterium, assembly GCA_036514355.1. Taxonomy (GTDB): domain Bacteria; phylum Desulfobacterota; class Desulfuromonadia; order Geobacterales; family Pseudopelobacteraceae; genus JACPFJ01. Next base: position 1,839 of record DATBXI010000338.1, on the reverse strand, counting down.
ATACGGCTGGAACGAAGAGGTGGAAAGTAACGCCATAGAGGTGCATATTCACAATTTAAGAAAAAAACTCGGTCATAACTTGATTCGTACCATTCGCGGAGTCGGTTATATGATGGTTGAGCAACCATGAGATCCATCAGTCAGCGACTCCTTGTGTTACTCCTTGGGGCACTGACCGTGGCTGCGCTGCTGGCTGGAATCAGCACGTACCTGAAGGCTCATGAGGAGATAAGCGAGCTCTTTGACTACCAACTCCTTCAGATGGCCCTTTCCCTCCGGGAGCAGAAGACCTTCGATCACCGCCCCACAGCAGCATCTGACTATGAACAGGAAGATGACGTTACTATTCAGGTCTGGGATACGGCCGGTACCCTCATTTATGTATCGCTCCATGATGTTCCCCTGCCCCGCGCCACCCAGGCAGGCTTGCAAACCGTTACCTTCATGAATGCCGAGTGGCGGGTTTTTCTCCTTGCCGATCAGGGGCGAACGATTCAGGTGTCTCAGCCGTTTAAGACCCGTAGAGAGATGAGTTTCATCTTTGCCCTGCACACCATTGTTCCGCTCTTTTTTATTTTTCCTGCACTTGCCCTTATGATCTGGCTTGTTGTCCGCTACACTCTCAAACCACTCACCGAGGTCGCCGATGGAGTAGCGCGGCGCTCACCGGCCTCACTTGAACAGCTCCCTGAAAGTAGCCTGCCGGTAGAGATCCTTCCCTTGATCAAGAGACTCAATTCCCTGTTCGAACAACTTAGCTGCGCCTTCGACATCCAGCAGCGCTTCGTGGCCGATGCCGCTCACGAACTGCGCACACCTCTGACGGCAGTAAAACTGCAGGTGCACGTTCTGGAACGTAGCGACAGCGAAGCAGAGCGAACCTCGGTGCTCGAAAGCCTCAAGTCAGGAGTCGATCGTGCGGCTCGTTTAGTTGCTCAACTGCTCGTGCTTGCACGCGTGGAACCAGAAGCGCCACCCGTGCCATTGGTGGAAGTTTCGCTCAACAACTTGGTTAGGGATATCATTGCGGAACAGGCTAGGATCGCCACCAACAAGGGAATCAATCTCGGGATTGGGGACGGTGAACCGGTATCGGTCATTGGGGAATTGGATGCTCTCAGGGCCATGATCAGCAACCTGGTTGATAATGCAATACGTTATTCGTTGCCTGGCGGGACTATTGATGTGGTTGTGCGCAAGAGCGAACTAGCCGCCATCATAGACATTACTGATTCCGGACCTGGCATCCCACCAGAAGAGCGGGAGCGCGTATTTGATCGTTTTTATCGAAGGCAGGGTATGGACAGTGCTGGCAGCGGTCTTGGATTGGCAATTGTTAAATCCGCTGCGACAAGGCATGGCGGAACCGTAGTGCTTGGTGAGGCTGATGCAGGAAAAGGACTCAAAGTGACCATAGAGCTTCCACTCTTCCCGCTTAACAAGTAGGACACAGATAACGTCATGACCGCATGCGGCGAAGTGGTTCATTATTGTATCCACGTATATCTAGGGAAGGAACCTACGAGCACTTCATAATACCCCCCCCTCATTTGTGGCAGACCATAGAACTTTAACGCCTGTGGCTTTTCTCTAAACAAACCATCCCTTAATATTCCGTTAAGCTTTCCCCGCTATTATTCTTCCATATAATTGACTATCGAGAGTGTTTTAGGTGCTTTCAAATGACCGGCGTGTATATGTCGATACTTATTAATTATGCATAGTGATGTCTGAGCCTAGCCTGTAAAGGCGTATAACAAAAACAAAGGAGGATGTTATGTCAATCAGTCCTATTTCGGGGGATAGCTCTCAACAAGCTGCTTCTACGGCTGCCGCACC
>DATBXI010000337.1:0-7931 GCA_036514355.1 Desulfuromonadaceae bacterium | reverse complement strand
TGCTCATGGCCGTCCACGTCTCCGTATTGCGGAACGCTGCCGCGACCCGTTGCTGCGCGTCCACGTAACTGCGAAAATCCGCGGCAGTCAGCCACGGGTCGTTGGGGCTGGTGATGGAGGCCACGACCGGGTCGAAGATCCCCGGCTCGAACTGGTTGAAATGGCCGCTCGTCAGCAGGTGCAGCACCCGGCCCAGGTCCTCGTCTCCCGCGATGACCGCCATGGGGTCATAGTGGTGCCGGCGCTCCTCCACCTGCTCGGCGGTGAGCCCGAAGAGGAAGAAGTTCCCGTCCCCCACGGCCTCGCGGATCTCGATGTTGGCCCCGTCCAGGGTGCCGATGGTGATGGCCCCGTTCATCATGAACTTCATGTTGCCCGTACCGGACGCCTCCTTGCCGGCGGTGGAGATCTGCTCCGAGAGGTCGGTGCCCGGGGCGATGGCCTCCATGGCCGAGACCCGGTAGTTGGGGAGAAAGGCCACCTTGAGGAGCGGACCTGCCTCGGGGTCGGCGTTGATCACCGCAGCCACGTTGCTGACCAGCTTGATGATGCGCTTGGCCATGAAATAGCCGGGCGCCGCCTTGCCGCCGATGAGCACGCAGCGCGGCGTCCAGTCAACGGTATCCCCGCGCTTGATGCGGTCGTAAAGGTGGATGCAGTGCAGCACGTTGAGCAGTTGGCGCTTGTATTCGTGGATGCGCTTGACCTGCACGTCGAAGAGCGCCTGCGGATCGAACGTCACCCCGCATTCGGAGGCCACCAGGTGCGCCAGGCGCTCCTTGTTGGCCTGCCGCACCTGGCGCCAGCGCTCGCGGAAACTGCTGTCTTCCGCCAGGGGGAGGAGGCCGGCCAGCCGGTCCAGGTCCACCTCCCACCCGTCACCCACGGTTTCGCCCAACAGCCGCGCCAGGCCGGGGTTGCACCAGGCAAGCCAGCGCCGCGGGGTGACGCCGTTGGTCTTGTTGTTGAACTTATGGGGCCACAGCTCGAAGAAGTCGCGGAACAGCCCTTGAGCCAGGAGCCGCGAGTGCAGGGCCGCCACGCCGTTGATGGAGAAGCTGGCAACGATGGCCAGATAGGCCATGCGTACCATGGGGTCGGGCCCCTCCTCGATCAGGGACATGCGGGCTAGCCGCTCGGTGTCGCCGGGCCAGTGCCGTCCCACCTCGGCCAGGAAGCGGGCGTTGATCTCGTAGATGATCTCCAGGAGCCGCGGCAGCAGCTGCCGGAAGAGCCGCACCGGCCATCGTTCCAGGGCCTCCGGCAGCAGGGTGTGGTTGGTGTAGGCCATGGTGGCGGCGGTGATCTCCCATGCCTGGTCCCACCCCAGCCCGTGCTTGTCCATCAGGAGCCGCATCAGCTCGGCTACGGCGCAGCTGGGATGGGTGTCGTTGAGCTGGAAGACGTTCTTCTCGGCAAAGCGGGAGAAATCCCTGCCATGGGTCCCTATCCAGCGGGCCAGCACGTCCTGCAGGCTGGCCGAGGCGAGAAAATACTGCTGGCGCAGCCGCAGTTCCTTGCCGTTCTCGCTGGAGTCGTTGGGATAGAGCACCAGGGTGATCTGCTCGGCGGAGTTCTTGGCCGCCACCGATTCCGGGTAGAGTCCGGCATTGAACTCGCCCAGGTCGAATTCGTCGGTGGCTGCCGCCTTCCAGAGCCGCAGGGTGTTGACGGTGTCGTTCCGGTAGCCGGGTATGGGGACATCATAGGGGATGGCCAGCACGTCGTTGGTGTCGACCCAGCGCACCACAAGCCGTCCGGCAGCGTCGGGATGGTACGCGGTGCGGCCGCCGAACGCCACGCGCTGGGTGTACTCGGGGCGCTCGATCTCCCAGACGTTGCCGTCGCGCAGCCAGTGGTCCGGAAACTCCACCTGCTCCCCGTCGGCGATCTGCTGGCGGAACATGCCGTAATCGTACCGGATGCCGTACCCGGTCACCGGCAGCTGCAGGGTGGCGCAGCTGTCGAGAAAACAGGCCGCTAAGCGCCCCAGGCCGCCGTTGCCCAGCCCGGCGTCATGCTCGGCCTCGGCCAGCTCCTCCAGCTCCATGCCCAGGCACTGCAAGGCCAGGGTGGTGTCCTCTTCCACCCCCAGGTTGAGCATGGCATTGCCCAGGGCCCGCCCCATGAGAAACTCCAGGGACAGGTAGTAGGCCTGCTTGCAGCCGGTTTCCTCGTAGGCGTACCGGGTCTGTTTCCAGCGTTCCATAAGCCGCTCGCGCAGGGTCAGCACCAGGGCCTGGTAGGCGTAATGGATGGAGCGGGAGTGGCGGTCGCGCCCCAGGGAGTAGGTATAGTAGCGGCGAAAGTCGTTGACCAGGCTGAGCACGTCCATTCCCAGAGGGGGAAGTTCGGTGAGAGTGGCGCTCAGCGCGTTCTGGTCGAGGTGCTTGTGGCTCATGGGGCGCTCCCGTGGCTGTCAGGATCGTACCAGCCGGTTCGGTCGGCTGGGTACAAGTTTTAATAATAGCGCACAATGGCAATATTGCCACACTGCATCACTGTGTCCCAGCCCGGGCTTGGGTTGCTCGTGATTATTTCCATCGGACAGTGGAAAGGTTGCCGCTGAACGCGGCTCTGCGAGTCATGCAATGTGGAAGTCAGAGGAAAATATAGCGCTTGTCCCGGACCGCCCTGAAGTCTCCCGCCTGTATCTTGTGCGCTATGATGGCTTCGAGTTCCTTGCGCAGGCGTGTCGCCTTGGCAAGTATCCCCTCGTCCCGGACGTGCAGATGCCGGATGTGGGCCTCGGGAATGCCGAAGTACTGGATTTCGCCGTCGATGGCGACGGGGAACCGGACCAGCCCCTTGTCGTGCTCGATGTCATGGTCTGTGAATTCTATGTTCATGCTCCACCTCTGGTGCGATCTGTAGCGCAAGCTTATGCAGGGCGCGGATCGATTGCAAGTTCCGATTACATGTCGAAAACGTGACAGCAGTGCGCGATCGGAACGCACTCATTATTTTACATACGTATCCAGTATCTTTTTGACAGTGCCCTGCCTTTTGAGCTCGTCAAGGGCGCTTTGAAATTTGTTGATCAAAGCATCGGGCGTGTCCCTGTGAAAAGCAATGTATTGATCTCCTTCCAACAGTACATACGCTGTCGTAAATTCTCCCGGCCTGAGGCCATTCTGTTTCAGAACCCACTTTGCCACGATTTCACCACATGCCCACAGATCAATCCTGTCCGCCCGCAGCATTTTCGCATTGTGATCGGGCAAGGTCACAATTTCCAGCGCCTCTTTTGCCACCCCCTTCTCAAGAAGCAACTGTTCGCCCACATCATTTCGCACCGCCCCTATTTTGTAGTTCCAGAGGTCGCTTGCAGACCGTATCCGTATGTGTCTGGTTTTCTTGGCAATGAGCACGATCCTGGAAGAACATATGGGGCCAACCCATTTGAACAATGGTTCCCTTTCCCTGGTTCGTGTCATCGCAAACAGACAGGTGTTCCTGGTGTTCAAAATAGTTGCGTAACCACGGGCCCACGGTAACAGCTGGATGTCGTGCCGCGTCAGTCGTGAGCCCAGCTTCTTGAGCAGCGCATCCATCAGGTCAACTGATATTCCCTGTAGCCGACCGTTGGCGGAGAAGTTCAGCGGAGGGTAGTTCTCGGTCATCAGGATCAGTTCATCGACGGACTGTGCAAATGCCGGCGAAGATGGCGTCAAACCGAGGATCAGGAAAGAGAACGCAGAGATGATGGTTTTTTTTATCATACGCAGTCCTTGAATCTGGCTGACGCAGTAAGGAATCAGACTGGTAACGTAACTCTCTCATCGGGCGACGGATTGACGGTGGGTACGGCAGTTTTCCACGCAGTCATGCCAGCAAACTGCGCAGACCCTCGATATCATACGCCCGTGCCAGGCTGTGCAGACGGTCGCCCAGGGCAGGGTCACGCTCGCGCAGGGTCTCGGCAAAACCGCGGATGCTCGCCAGGGCGCCGGAAAGCAGCCAGCAGCGCAACTGCATCACCTCCGACTCACTCAGGGCCGGAACGGGCGATTCCTCCGGTTCGCCGTCCCCCAATGCCACAGCCTCGTGCACTGCGGCATAGGTAAAACGCACCGGCAGGCACTGCGCAATCGCTTCGCAGGCCTGCCGCAGGTCAACCGGCTTCAGCACCAGCCCGTCGAAGATGGTTTTGATCGACGCATTGACGTCGGCGTCAAAGACGCTGGAGGTGAACGCCACTATGGGCAGCTGTGGAGCGCGTTCCCGGATTATTTTCGCACAGGTGATGCCGTCCATGTCCGGCATGCGGAGATCCATGAAGACGATGTCGGGCAGTTGCCGCGCCACCATCTCCAGCGCCTCCTGGGCGGACGCGGCGGTATCAGCCGCAAAACAGATATGTTCCAACTGGCGTTTGAGTATGTCCCGGTTAAAGGCGACATCGTCGACGATCAGCACGTGCGGTCTGGCCGGGCCCTCGATGCCCACAATCCGGCGCGCTTCCCCAGGAAGCGCCGTGGTGTCCGCCGTCGGCACCACCAGCTCGAAACTGAACTCGCTCCCTTCGCCGAGCAGACTGCGCACGGTTATTTCGCCACCCATCAGGTGCACCAGCCGGTGAGCGATGGACAGCCCCAACCCAGACCCGCCGCCCCGGGCCTGGTGGGCCGATGTGCCGGATTGTTGAAAGGGCTCGAAGATACGCCCGATGTCACGATCGGCTATTCCCTGACCCGTATCGGCAACGACAAACGTGATGCGATTGTCGCCCGTCTGAACGACGCGCAGGGAGACCTTGCCCTGCTCGGTAAACTTGACGGCGTTCCCGAGCAGATTTATCAGCACTTGGCGCAGGTGCGGCGCATCGCCGACGGCTGCCGCCGGTATGTCCTCCAGCCCGGTCAACTCTAGGGCGAGTTTCTTTTTGTTAGCTGCCGGCCGCACCATGGTGACAACATCGGTCAGCAACTGCCGCAGGCTGAACACCTCATCAAGGCGCTCCACGTGTCCCTCCTCGATCTTGATAAGATCGAGAATGCAGTTGATCATCTGCAGCAGGTGCTGGCCGCAATTGATGATGTTGGTGACTATTTCCCGTGCCGATACCGACAGGTCTGCCTCCGTGGAAAGCAGTTGGCTGTAGCCGAGGATGCCGTTCAGTGGTGTGCGCAGCTCATGACTCATATGGGCAAGAAAGAAGGTTTTTGCTTCGTTGGCCTGGTCGGCCTGTTCGCGCGCCAGGATCAGTTCCTGCTCCATGTGCATACGACGCTGGATTTCATCCGTCAGCACCTCATTGGCATCGCTGAGCGCACGGGTGCGCTGCTTCACCATCTCGGTCAGGTGGTCCTGATGGCCGCGCAATTCCTTCAGCACGTGCAGATACCGTTCCACCAGCGCCCGCAGTTCGTTGTTCGGCAGGACGACGATGGTCGTTTCCAGGAGGTCGGGCGCGGCATCCGGCGCCATGGCCATGCTCAGACGCTCCAGCGGACCGCCCACGTAATACTGCACCAGGTAATACATGGCCGCAATTATCAGCAGGGCAAATATGGCCAACTGGGTGGACAGCCCCACGATGCTGTCGCGCATGGTGGCCCTGTGGTTTTCTTCGGAAAAATACAGCATGCCCTGGGCTGACTCGTTGTTGCTGAAACGGATCAGGAACGGCCTTTGCACCGGAGCCTCCAACTGCGGCGCCGTGGTGGCTGACAACGGCACCAGTTGGTTCTGATCGTTGCGTACAAAGACGAGTTCACCGCGCGACGGCCTGGATTCACTGATGCGCACGGCAAGCAGGTCCGGCAGGCTGGAGAGCGATTTGACCGTCTCCCCTATCTGGGGTTCATCAAGCTCCCAGAGCGGCCGGCGCAAGCCAACGGAAAGCACCTCGACAGCGCCGCTGATCTGCCGCTCGAATTGCCTGGTCAAGGACATGCGATCGATCCCGTACCGCACCAGGCCAAAAAGCGGAATCAGGATCAACACCAGTATCAGTACACGCCCGAACATCTGCCATTTCAGGCGGTGCTGCGCCGCACGCAGAGCGCGCTTCACGGCTGCACTCCCCCTATCGGTGTCCGGTGTGCCACTAGAGGAAAGCGAGCTTGGAGGCGTCATACTCATAGGTCTGCATCCCGTCGCTCCAGTCGCAGGAGTCCTGTCGCCGGACGGTCTCTGCATCGAGGTCATATATCTCATTCAACAGCGAGTGATGGGTTTCGGCCAGTGCCAGCAACTCGGGATCAAAGTGCGCCGGCATGGTGCGGCCGTCACCGCTCAGCAGCACGCCCATGGCCTTGTCGTGTTCAAAGGCGGGTTTGTAGGGACGGCGCGAACGCAAGGCATCATAGGTGTCCACCAGCGCGGTGATGCGCGCCGACAGGGGGATTGCCTCCGCCTGCAAGCCACGGGGATAACCGGAGCCGTCATAGTGTTCGTGATGGCTCCAGGCGATTTCGGCGCCCATGGTGAAAACAGTCCCGCCGTATTTCTGCAGCAAAATGGCGCCGCGCACGGCATGGGTGCACATGATCTCCCATTCTGCCTCGTCCAGCGGTCCCGGTTTGAGCAGCACCTTGTCCGGAATGATGATCTTGCCGATGTCATGAAGCCGTGCGGCGCGTTCGATGTAATAACAATACGTGGCATCCATGCCGGCCAATTCCGCCAGCCGCTGCGCATACAGGCCAATGCGGCGAGTGTGGTTGCCGGTGTCGAGATCGCGGTAATCGGCGATCAGGGACAACAGCAGCAGGCAGTTGTCGTACGAATGCTGCAAGGCATCCGCCAACCGCCGGATTTCGGTAGTCTGCGCATCCACCTCATCCTGGAGATGATGACGCAGGCGATACAGATCCAGATGGGTGCGCAGGCGGGCCAGCAGCTCATCGGACTGGAATGGCTTGCTGACATAATCGAGACCGCCGGCCTGAAAACCTCTCACCTTGGATTGGGGCGTGCTGTCGGCCGACAGAAAGAGAATGGGGAGCGTGTCCAGCCGCGGCAGGGCGTGCAGTGCCCGAGCCGATTCGTACCCATCCATGCCGCCCGGCATCATCACGTCCAGCAGCACGATATCCAGTCGCTCCCGGGCGGCAATGGTCAGCGCCATTTCCCCGCTGTTGGCGGCCAGCACGTCGTAGCCGTTGTTCTCCAGCAATGCACCGAGAACAGCCAGGTTGGTCGGGTTATCGTCTACGATCAGTACGCGTCCCAATGCATCCACGACCATCTCCTTTCCTCCCAAGAGAGGGACAGGGATCTGCTGGTGCTACAGCCGGAACTTGCCGACAATGGCATGAAGCTCTTCGGACAGCCCCGAAAGCTGGCCCGCGGTTTGGGCGGTCTGCTGGGCACCCTGGGCGGTCTGCTGCACCGCCTCGGTTACCCGCTGTATGTTGGTGGTGATGTCGTTGGTGGTTGCGGTCTGCTCTTCCGCTGCCGTTGCGATCTGGCTTACCTGCATGGTGACGCCGTTCACCTGGTCCAGAATCTTGCGCAGCGCATCCTCCAGCCGGGCTGCCTCCTCGACCCCCAGTTCGGTCTGTCTCACGCCTTCTTCCATGGATGTCATGGCGCACTTGGTCTCATGCTGGATCGCCTTGATCATGTCGCTGATTTCTTTTGTGGCGCGTGTGGTACGTTCTGCAAGGGCCCGTACCTCGTCCGCGACCACAGCAAACCCGCGGCCCTGCTCACCGGCGCGGGCGGCCTCGATTGCGGCGTTCAGGGCCAGCAGGTTGGTCTGGTCGGCAATGTCTTCGATGGTTGCCACTATGGCGCCGATCTGTTCCGAGCGCTCCCCGAGAGAAGAGATGGAACGCGCATTGTCTCTGGTCTGCTCGCCACGTTCACGGATGCCATTGACTGTGCTGGTGACCACGTTGAAACCGGTTTCCGTGGCCTCTGCCGCCACTTTGGCGCTATCGGCTGCCATATGGCAGTTGTTGGCAATATCGGTCGCGGTT
>DATBXI010000336.1:0-2708 GCA_036514355.1 Desulfuromonadaceae bacterium | reverse complement strand
TCCAGGAGCTGAACAGGCAACTGGCCGACCGCCTGGGCATCAAGGACACCAAGGCGCTGGTGATCACGGAAGTCAAGCCGGGCTCACTTGCCGAGGACGCCGGCATCTCCGCAGGCTCCATCGTCGTGGAGATCAACGGCCAGCGCCCGGATACCATGGAAAAATTCAACGCCGTGGTCGCCAAGCTGAAAAAAGGGGATGTGGTGCGGCTCCTGCTCAAGCGCCCGGACAGCGGCATGTATTACGTGGCCATAAAATCAGAATAAGAAGCGGGGATCGGGGATTGGGGACTGGTGTTGTGAATCTAGTTTTTCCCAGTCCCCAGTCCCCGGTTCCCATCGAGAGTCCCATGTCCACCCGTTATGTGCAGCCGTTGCGTATCCTGATCCAGTTTGGTTTTCTCGGTTTCATGCTCTGGCTGGGGATCCGTTTTTACCTGTTCGTCGACGGGTTCCAGTCCGGCGGCGGTACCCCATTGGTCCCGCGACCCCCTGCCATCGAAGGCTTCCTGCCCATTTCCGGACTGCTGGGGCTTTCGGCCTGGATCAAGGGAGGGGGGCTCAACCCGATCCATCCGGCCGCGGTTGTCCTGCTCCTAACGATTATCGTGGTTTCACTGCTGCTGCGGCGCTCGTTCTGCTCCTGGATCTGCCCGGTGGCGACCATCTCGGAATGCGCATGGAAGTCGGGATTCCGCCTCTTCAAGTCCAACCTGCGGCTGCCGGCCTGGCTGGACGCAGGGTTGCGCGCCCTGAAATACCTGCTGTTGGCCTTTTTCGCCTATTCCATCCTGGTGGCCATGCAGCTTCCGGCGCTCCAGGCGTTCATCCGGTCCGATTACCACAAAACAGCCGACGTGCGCCTCTTGGAGTTCTTCCTGCACATCTCCCCCACGTCGCTGGGGGTGATCCTGTTCCTGCTGGTTGCCTCGCTGCTGCTGCGCAACCCGTTCTGCCGCTACCTCTGCCCCTACGGCGCACTGCTGGGGCTGGTGGCCCTGGTGTCGCCAATCAGGGTCACCCGCAATACGGAGCGCTGCGTTGGCTGCGGGGTCTGCAGCCAGGTCTGCCCGTCGGCCATTGACGTGATGCACAAGCCGAGCGTCAATACCCCCGAGTGCATCGGCTGCTGGCGCTGCGTCAGCCTTTGCCGCTTCAACGCGGCGCTCTCCATGCGCTTTGCCGGCCGCTTCCTGGTCCCCGGCATCCTCTTTGCGGCCCTGGTGGTGCTGCTCTTCTGGGGCGGGTCGCTGGTGGGCAGGGCCAGCGGCCACTGGCAGACCTCCATCGACACCGCGGAGTACCAACGGCTGCTGGGGCGGTAGACCAAACAGCGTGCACTCGCGGTAAAAGTATGCAATAATCACTCGTTTTGATGTCCGAATATCCAGCATGAAAGGAAGTACACGACACACATGGGCGTCTATTCCAACACCGTCAGCATCACCCAGTACACCATCAGCGGGGATATCCCGAAGCATGATCAGTTCCAGTGGTTTTCCGGAAAATTATCCGGCCGTGGCTTTCAGTCCATAGAAAATTCCGGGGAGGAGCTCGCCGAAGGGTGGGTGCTGGTGGATCATCCCGATGACGCCGGTTTCGAGGCGCCCTCCGGCTTCTGGCGCGACAATTACCTGGTCTTTTCCCTGCGCCGCGACCAGCGCAAGATCCCGGCTGCCGTGCTCAAATCCCACGCCGGCAGGGAAGAGGCGGCGTTTCTGGCCCAGCATCCCAACCTGCGCCGCGCCCCCAAGAAGAAGCGCGAGGAGATCAAGGAACTGGTGCAGGTGCGCCTTCTGACCCGGTGCCTCCCGGTGCCGTCGACCGTGGACGTGGTCTGGGACCTGAAGAGCGGCGTGCTGACCCTGTTCAGCCTGGGGAGCAAGGTGCTGGAGCGCTTCGAGGATATGTTCCGCAAGACCTTCGAGGGATTCGGTCCGGTGATCGTCCACCCCTTTGCTCGGGCTCGCGGGCTGGTTGAGGGGCAGATGGCGGACAAGCTGGAGGCGGCCAACCAGGCCGGGTCCGACGCGGTGACTGCGCTGATCCGGGACAACCAGTGGCTGGGGTGGGATTTCCTCCTCTGGCTGCTCCAGCGCGGGGTGAACGGCGAAGGGGAGTTCAGCGTCTGCCGCCCCGGCCACTTTGCCGTGGGCGAGCGCTTCTCCGCCTGGATCGACGACCGCATCCAGCTCCAGGGCGGGGGCGAGGAGGGGGGCATCCAGAAGGTGTCGGTCTCCGGCTCCCAGGACAGCTACCTGGAGGCCATCTCGGCCCTGAAGAGCGGCAAGCGTATCACCAGCGCCACCATATGCATGGAAAAGGACGAAAACCCCTGGAAACTGACCCTGAAAGGGGAGACCTTCGGGTTTGCCGGATTCAAGTGCCCCCAGATCCGCGTCGAGCGGGACGCCACGGTGGACGAGATGAGCGAGCGCGAGGCGGCCTTTTACGAGCGCATGTACCTGCTGGAGCAGGGGGTGCAGCTTTTCGACAGCCTGTTCACGGCATTCCTCAAGGAGCGCCTGGGGGATGCCTGGGGGGGCCGCATGCAGGCCGTCCAGATGTGGCTGGAAGGGAAGTAGGAAATAATCTCCCTCCCCTTCAAGGGGAGGGTTGGGTGGGGATGGGGTTGTTGGCAGGATTACCAGCGTAACGCCCCCCATCCCCCTCCTGACCTCCCCCTTGAAGGGGGAGGAACACGAGTGT
>DATBXI010000335.1:0-2379 GCA_036514355.1 Desulfuromonadaceae bacterium | reverse complement strand
TGACCGTTTGCGCACCCTCAAGCACGAGGGGAGGCAGTTCGGGGTGATCGTCATGGATCCGCCGGCATTCGTCAAGAGCCGCAGGAACATTGCCGAGGCCACCAAGGGGTATCTCACCGTCAATCGCCGCGCCTTGGAGTTGCTGGAGCCGGGCGGCTACCTGGTCACCTGTTCCTGTTCATTTCACATGGGTCGCGAGGCGTTCCGCGACATGCTGGTGCAGGCGGCTCGCCAGGCCCGGCGGGAGGTGCGTCTGGTGTCGGTCCACTCCCAGGCCCCGGACCATCCGGTGCTGCTGTCGTTCCCCGAGTCGGAGTACCTCAAGTGCTTCGTGCTGCAGGCGATGTGAGCACCCAGGGCATGGACGACCGGCAGATCGTGCACACGCTCTTTGCCACGGCCCTTGCGGCGGTGGAGCCGGGAGCGGCCCTGGCTCCGCATCTGGAACGGGTGCGGCAGCACTACCTCTCGGGCGGGTTCCGGCGCCTGCTGGTGGCCGGGTTCGGCAAGGCCGGCATTCCCATGGCGCTGGCGGCCGAGGAGCATCTGGGTGACCTGATCTCCGGCGGCCTGGTCATTGTCCCGCACGACACTCCCCCCTTTGACAAAGGGGGACTTGCAAAGATCGAGGTAGCCACCGCGGCCCACCCCCATCCCGATAGCGCCGGTGTTGCGGCCGGTCGCCGCATCATGGAGCTGGCGCGGGGCTGTGACGCGGCGACCCTGCTCCTGCTGCTGGTCTCCGGCGGCGGTTCGGCCCTGTGCGTCGTCCCGGCGGAGGGGATCACCCTGGAGGAGAAGCAGGCCACGGCCCGTCTGCTGATGGCCAGCGGGGCGGACATCCACGAGTTGAATACGGTGCGCAAGCACCTCTCTGCCGTCAAGGGAGGGCAGTTGGCCCGGCTGGCCCACCCGGCACGGATCGTTTCCCTGCTCATCTCCGACGTGCCGGGTGATCGGGTTGACGCGATCGCCTCCGGCCCGGCCGTGGCCGATCCGAGCACCTTCGGTGATGCCCTGGCGGTGCTGGAGCGGCGCGGACTGCTGGAGCGGGTGCCCGCTGCCGTCCGTAACCGGCTGGAGCAGGGGAGGGGAGGCGCAGCAGCGGAAACCCCGAAACCGGGCGACCCCATATTCGAGCATGTCTCCACAACCATCGCGGCGTGCAACCGGCATGCCCTGGATGCGGCGGCGGCCTCCAGCCGCGGATTGGGGGTGGAAACGCACATCGCCGACGGACTCGTCACCGGCGAGGCCCGGGAGGCCGGGCGTCGGCTGGCCAGCGAGGCGTTGCGCCGCTACGGGGAGCTTGCGCCGGGGAACCGCATCTGTCTGCTGAGCGGCGGCGAGACCACCGTCACCGTGCGGGGGCAGGGGAGGGGCGGGCGCAGCCAGGAACTGGCCCTGGCATTTGCAGAAGCGATAGCGGGGCAGCCGGGCATCACCCTGCTGGCGGCCGGCACGGATGGCATCGATGGCCCCACCGATGCGGCCGGCGCCATAGTGGATGGCGGGACCGTTCCCCTGGCGCGGCAGGCCGGGTTCGACACAGCGGCCTGCCTGGCTGCCAACGACGCCTATCCCCTGCTGGAGCGCTGCGGCGCCTTGCTGAAGACCGGACCCACCGGGACCAACGTCATGGACATGCAGATTATCATCGTACACCGGGCAGCAGGCGCCTAGTGTCCCGGCGCTTCGTGATCGGCGATGTTCACGGCTGTTCCCGCACCCTGCGGCGGCTGGTGGAGCAGGGGATCGGCCTCACCCGGGCCGACGAGCTGTATCTGCTGGGTGACCTGATCGACCGCGGACCGGACACCAAGGGGGTGCTGGACTTCATCTTCGAACTGCGGGAGAGCGGTTTCAACGTGGTGTCGGTGCGGGGCAACCACGAGCAGATGTGCCTGCATGCCGGCGAGAGCCTGGAGTCCCTGGAGATGTGGCTTGCCAACGGGGGCTTGGCGACCCTCCGGAGTTTCGATATCGAAAGCCCGGACGGCATCCCCCGGCAGTACCGCTCCTTTCTCCGTTCCCTGCCCTACTATATCCTGCTCGATGGCTTCGTCATCGTCCACGCCTCGCTCAACTTCGACCGGAGCGATCCTTTCACCGACCGCGAGGCCATGCTCTGGCAGAGGGAGTGCGACGTGGACCCGGCGCGCACCGGTGGCCGGCGGCTGGTCAGCGGCCACACGCCGGTCACGCGCCAGCAGTTGGAGGCATCCCTCGCCACAGACCGGATCCAGGTGGACAACGGCTGCGTCTTTGCCGCCGAACGTCCGGGCCTGGGCAGCCTGGCGGCCCTGGAGTTGGATACCCTTTCGGTGATCTACCAAGAAAACATCGATCGTTGATCCCAGTACCCCACGACGCCATCGC
>DATBXI010000334.1:0-10367 GCA_036514355.1 Desulfuromonadaceae bacterium | reverse complement strand
CGCAGGATGGCGACCTCGCGGCTGTCCAGTTCGGCCCGAAAAAAGATCCGGCGCAGGGAGCGCATGATGTGTTCCGGGTTCTGCTCGTTGAGGAAGCCGATCTTCTGGAGGCAGGCCCCCATCTGGTCGAACAGCGTCTCCATCTCCGCCGAGTCGGCAAGTTGCGTATCCCGACCCCCGCCGGGAGACGCGCCGGCCTTGCCCAGCTCATAGCAGAAGACCAGCACCGACTGGGCCAGGTTGAGCGATCCGTACTCGCCGGACGAGGGGATGGTGGCGTGCCAGCGGCAGAGGGCCAGCTCATCGGTGGTGAGGCCGTTGTCCTCCCGGCCGAATACGATGGCGGCCTTACAGTCGGGCCCCGCCTGCTCCCGGAAGCGTAAGGCTACCTCGGGAGGGGAGAGGATTTCCTGGCGGTACTTGCCGTGACGCCGGGTGGTGGCCACGGTCAGGGTGCTGTCGGCCAGTGCCGAGGCCAGGTCCGGGAACAACTCGGCCTGCTCCAGCAGGTCCCTGGCCGCCACGGCGAACTTGAGCGCCTCGGGGTGAAAACGGTTGCACCCCTTGACCAGGCGCAGCCGCGTCAGCCCCATGTTTTTCATGGCGCGGCAGGCCATGCCGATGTTGCCGGGTGATTGGGGTTCCACCAGTACGATGCTGATATGCTCCGCGTTCATTACATTCCTTTCCGTGCATCCCGCAGGGCCCGCATCCTGGCGAGCCGTCTCCGGGCCGGTCGTTTCAGATTCCACGCATGATACAGGTGAGCCAGCCAGGCGGCCATGATGAATCCCCCCAGCGCCAGCATCAGGTAGTGTTCGTACTTGCTCACATCATCGAGAAACAGAGAGGCGCTCTTGCCGAACAGGTACCCTGCCAGGGCGAATACGATGGCCCAGGACAGGGCGCTGGCCAGGTTGATCCAGAGAAATGTGCGGGGCGCGAGGCTGGTGACGCCGAGTATGATGGGGAGCACGATGCGGAACCCATAGGTGTAACGGGAAACGAAGGCGACAAAGGCCCCGTACTTCTCGATCAGGCGCAGGGCCTCGCGGAATTTGCGGGCAATGGCGTGGAACCGCTGCAGCAGTTTCCTTCCCTTGAAGTAGCCCAGATAAAAATAGAACTGGTCGCCGAGAAACGAGCCGGCAAAGGAGGTCAGGATGACACCGCCGATGTTCAGGTACCCCTCGAAGGCCAGGAACCCGGCCATGATCAGGATTGCCTCCCCCTCCAGGAACGTGCCCGCGAACAGGAGCCAGTAGCCGTAGATCTGGAGATATTCCCTCAGGAGGTGCTGAACATGCATCGCTGTGCTCCCGCGAGTCAGGATGGAACGGATAACAGGCTGCCCATTGCACCATGCGTTGCCGGCACGGGGCACATACGCTACTGCATTTTGTGCGGCATGTCAAAACAATTTGCCGGTCGGCATGGGGTTAAGGTCTCAATATGACAAGGTTATTACTTGACATGGGTGGTCGCTTGCAATATGGTACCTGGGCATTTTATTTTAATAAATCATGTGGTCACAGGATATGGCGGTAGCACCATCAAAAAAAGACAGGCTCATTGAAGAGGCGCAGCGGCTGGCAGGGCGCGGACAGCTGGATAAGGCCGCCAAGGCCTATGAACAGGCGCTGGCATTGGAACCATCCGCCATAACGATCCGCCAGAAACTGGCGGAGTTGCTTGTCAAGGCGGGACGCAGCGCAGATGCCCGGTCGGAGTTAGAGACCATCGGCAAATACTATGCGGGTCACGGATTCTACCTCAAGGCCATTGCCGTTTATAAACAGCTGCAGAAACTGTTCCCCCAGGACATAACCGTCACCATGACGCTTGCGGAACTCAACGAGCGGCATGGCCTGGTGGGAAACGCCCTGGCTGAATACAAGCAGGTGTTCGAATATTACGAACGGTCGTCCAATACGGGGGAGGCGCTCAAGGTCCTCGCCCGGATGCAGGATGTGGATCCGAACAACGTCAATATCAAGCTCAAGCTGGCGGAATCGTATTTCCAGGCCGGGAAAACGGACGAATCGTACGCGACCTTCGTCAGGCTGGCGTCCCTTCTCCAGGAGCGGGGCGATGCTGCGGCGCTCTTCAGGCTGAATACGCGCATCCAGCAACTGTTCCCGGAAAAAACCACCTTCATGCTCGAGGTGCTGGCCGAGCAGGTTGCGGGGGGCAATGCCGTCGGTGCGGTCACGGGCATACAGGCCCTGCTGCGGAACGACCCCAACGACAAGCGTACCTGGGAACTGATGATCGCGGCCTACCGCGCGCTCAACCAGCCCGAACGCCTCAAGGCCGTTTATCACCACTATCTCAAGTTTTTTCCCGACGACGTGTCCCCCAGGAAAGGGCTGCTCGAGTGCCTGGTTGCCGAGCGGGACGTGACGGGGGGGCTGGCGCTGCTGGACCGCTACGAGCAGGACCTGATTCAGGCTGGAGCTGTGGCTGACTTGGTGGGGGTTTACAAGGGGTTGGAAGAGATCGATCCCATCAATCCGCGGGTACTGGAAGGGTTGAAGCGTATCCTTGAGACGGCGGGCGACCAGGACGGCGCCAAAGCGCTGGATTCCCGGCTGGCTTCCTTCAAGGCTCTTTCCGCTAAGCCGGTTGCCGGCGAGCCCGGTGAGGCGGATCGCGTCAGCGGTGAGGGCGCGGCATCGGCCGGAACCCCGGAAGCGGCACGGGAGGAGGGGGGCGGCATCGAACCCGCCGGGGTTGTGCTGGAGGAGGGGGCTGCCGAGGGTTCCCCCTTTGACGCAGTGCTTTCGGAAGCAGATGTTGACGGGTATCCTGCGGAAGACGAGTTCGAGATCGAAATCGAGATCGACAACGACGTGGGGTTTGAAAACGTTGAGGTGGATTTCGAGCCGATAGTGGCATTGGGGGACAATTGGCACGATACGGTTTCGGCGGCCTTCGACGGTATCTCCGTAGAGCAGGGCAGCGTCAAGTTCGGGAGCGAACTGGACACGTCGGATGCCCGGTCCCATTATGACCTGGGGGTGGCGTTCAGGGAGATGGGACTCTATGATGAGGCCATCAACGAATTTCGCCATGCGGCTGCCGATCCGGTCCTGAGGATGAAATGTCTTGTCCTGCAGGGGGGCTGTCTCCGGGACAAGGGAGACGCGACAACGGCTGAAAGCCTGCTGCGGTCCCTGCTGAAGCCGGGATTGAGCCTCGATGACGTCACGCAGGCGTCCACAGGGAGAAGAATCGTCGTGGTGTCCCTGCTGAAACCGGGACTGAGCCTTGAGGATACCTTGTTTACCAAGTATGAGCTGGCCCTGACCTGTCAGCTGACCGGCAAGGACGACGAGGCCGCCAAGCTGTTCGCCGAGATTGATGGGGTCAATCCCGGTTTCCGTGACGTGCTTGCACGCCTTGACGCAGGAACCGGGGCTTCGCTCGATTTTTCAGATGAAGATCTCCAGGGGTTTGACCTGAAGTAGGAACGGCGTTCCGTTCTATGCATGCCGGGGACGCGTCCCTTGGAAGGAAGATGCGATGACGTTACCATCTGTTATGCTGGACAGGCTGGGGACCAGCGAGGAGGAATTGGCCAGGCTGCTCATCCTGGACGTGCACGAGATTTTCAGCACCATGATCGGCATGGAAGACAGGAAGCATGCCCCGGTTTCCATAGCCCCGATGAACCTTTTCAAGGAGAGTGTTACCGCTCTGGTCGGCTTGGTGGGCACCTACAGCGGCATCGTCAGCCTGCATGTCTCCCGACCGTTGGCATGCAAAATTACCTCCAGAGTCCTCGACATGACCATAACCGGGGTGAATGAGAATGTCCTGGATGCTGTTGGCGAAATTGCCAACATGATCACAGGCTCCTTCAAAATGCACCTGTCGCCCGGCGGGTCGGACATCCGCATCTCCACTCCTTCGGTGGTCACGGGCGATGAGTACATCATCTCCCTGTCCGGTGCCTATGATACGATGACCCTGCTGTACGATATCGATGGAGAGTGGTTGATGGTGGCTGTTGCCATTGAACGGGAATAGGATGTAGGCAGGCAGCGCTGTTGAACAGCGTGGCGTGCGGACGAAAAAGGCATGGGAGAGAACTCTCCCATGCCTTTTTACGTGTGCGTTACGTGGTGAACCGTCTCAGGTGGTCTGGGCGTCCACCACGGCAATGGCGGCCATGTTGACGATGTCGTTCACGTCGTCGCCGCGTTGCAGGACATGGACCGGTTTCTTCATCCCCATCAGGATCGGCCCGATGGCGTCGGCGCCACCCAGGTGGTGGAGCAGTTTGTAGCAGATGTTGCCGGCGTTGAGGTCCGGGAAGATCAGTATGTTTGCGGAGCTTTTCAGCTTGGAGAAGGAGAAGTGCTCCAGGAGTTCCTGCTCCACGGCGGTGTCGGCATGCATCTCCCCCTCCACGATCAGGTCGGGCGCCCGCTCCTTGACGATCTCCACTGCCCGTTTGACCTTGAGGGCCTGGGGATGGGCGACCGAACCGAAGTTGGAGAAGGAGAGCATGGCGATCCGCGGCTCGATGTCCAGCACGCGTACCTTCTCGGCAGCCAGGATGGCGGTTTCGGCCAGCTCTTCCGGTGTGGGGTCGATATCGACGGTGGTGTCGGCCAGGAAGTAGATCCCCTTCTTGAAGACCATCATGTACATGCCGTGGACCGAGGTGAGCTGCGGCTGCTTGCCCACCACCTCCAGCGCGGGACGGATGGTGTCGGGATAGTGGGCGTCGATGCCCGAGAGCATGGTGTCCGCATCACCCATGCGCACCATCATGGAGCCGAAGTGGTTGCGGGACTTGCGGCGGATGATGCGGCGCGCTTCGTTGGCCGTAACCCCCTTGCGCTGGCGCAGGCGGTACAGCTCTTCGGCATACTCCTCGGAAAGCTCGGAGGTCTCGGTGTCGATTATGGGTACGTCGGGCAGCTCGATCCCCAGTTCCTGCATCTTGGCCCTGATCTTGTCGGCGCTGCCGATCAGGATCGGATGGGCGATCTCCTCTTCCACCAGTATCTGGGCCGCGCGCAGGATCTTCTCGTTGTCCCCCTCGGGGAAGGCGATCCGCTTGGGGTCGGCCTTGGCCTTGTTGATGATCAGGCGCATGGTCTCCTTGGCCTTGCCCTGCAGCGACTCCAGGTGTTCCATGTACTTGTCCATGTCCAGGATCGGCTGGCGGGCCACGCCGGAGTCCATGGCGGCCTGGGCCACGGCCGGGGCCACCCGCAGCAGGGCCCGGGGATCGAATGGTTTGGGGATGATGTAGTCCCGGCCGAAGGAGAACTTCACGTTGCCGTAGGCACGGCAGACCGAGTCGGGGCACTCCTCCCGGGCCAGCTGGGCCAGGGCGAAGACCGCCGCCTTCTTCATCTCCTCGTTGATGGTGGTGGCGCGCACATCCAGGGCGCCGCGGAAGATGAACGGGAAGCCGAGCACGTTGTTGACCTGGTTCGGGTAGTCGGAGCGGCCGGTGGCTACCAGGACGTCGCCGCGCACCGCCAGCGCCTCTTCCGGGGTGATCTCCGGATCGGGATTGGCCATGGCGAAGATGATCGGATTCTTGCTCATCTTGCGCACCATCTCCGACGTGAAGGCCCCCTTGGAGGAGAGCCCGAACAGTACGTCGGCGCCATCGGCCGCCTCTTCCAGGGTGCGCAGGGGCGTGTCCACGGCAAAGCGCTCCTTGTACTTGTTCATCCCCTCGGTCCTTCCCTGGTAAATGACCCCCTTGGTATCGCACATGATCAGGAGTTCCTTCTTCACCCCCAGGGAGATGGCCAGGTTGGCGCAGGCAATGGCCGAGGCGCCGGCGCCGTTGACCACGATCCGGATCTGGTCGATCCGCTTTTCGATCAGCTCCAGCGCGTTGATCAGGGCCGCGGCGGAGATGATGGCGGTGCCGTGCTGGTCGTCATGGAAGACCGGGATGTTCATGGTCTTCTTCAGCTCTTCCTCGATGTAAAAACACTCCGGCGCCTTGATGTCCTCCAGGTTGATGCCGCCGAAGGTGGGCTCAATGAGTTGGCAGAACTTGATGACTTCGTCGGGGTTTTCGCTGTTGACCTCGATATCGAAGACGTCGATATCGGCAAAACGCTTGAACAGAACCCCTTTCCCCTCCATGACCGGCTTGCCCGCCAGGGCGCCGATGTTGCCCAGTCCCAGGACGGCGGTGCCGTTGGAAACCACCCCCACCAGATTCCCCTTGGTGGTGTACTTGTAGGCGTCTTCCGGGTTCTTCTCGATCTCCAGGCAGGGCTCCGCCACGCCGGGCGAATAGGCGAGGGAGAGGTCGCGTGCCGTCAGGCATGGTTTGGTCGAGATGACCTCGATCTTCCCCTTGCGTCCCATGGAATGATATTCAAGCGCATCGATCTTTTTGGCCATGCTGTCCTCCAGTTTTAACTAAGATAAAAAACAAATGGGGTTTTTTCTGTAAACAGCGGTTTATTTTTATTGAGACTGAAAAACAATAGCCCTCTTGCTGGATGTTTGTCAAGCAGTTAATGAAGGCATCTAAAAAATGGTTATATTCTGAAACTAAGGGCTTGCCTCTTTTGCGGGTACTGCTACAATCGGCACCCATCCGCAACGAGGAGGACGTTTCATGGAGCGAATCTGGGCCCCCTGGCGCATGACTTACGTCACCAATAACGTGCCTGATGATGGCTGCATCTTCTGCCTTGCCCGGGACGGGCATGACGACCGCGAACGGCTGGTGCTCGCCCGGTACGAGCACTCCCTGCTCATGCTGAACCGCTATCCCTACACCTGCGGCCATCTGATGGTGGCGCCCCTACGCCATACGCCCGGAATGGACGACCTTTCGGACGAAGAGCTGCTGGACCTGATGTACGGGGTGCGCCGGGCCTGCGCCCTGTTGAGGCAGGTGGCCGCTCCCCATGGGTTCAACATCGGCGTGAACCTGGGAAAAGCCGCCGGCGCGGGGGTGGAGGAGCATCTCCACGTTCACATCGTGCCACGCTGGAACGGCGATACCAATTTCATGTCGGTTACCGGAGATGTGCGGGTCATCCCCGATGGCCTGCTGGAGTCCTATGATCGCCTGGCAGCCGGGCTCAAGGCTGGGTAAGGGAGCATCATGGAGCCTCTCTGTATCGGCATCGATATCGGCGGCACCAACCTGCGTTTCGCCCTGGTGGACGAACAGGGGAACATCCGCCATCGCAGCCGCACCGGCAGCGCTGTCGAAGAGGGGCGCGCTGCCTTCTGCGAGCGTCTGGTGGCCGGCATTGAGGAGCTGCGCTCCGTAGCACGGTCCTCCGGTGCGACCATCGCGGGGATCGGGGCGGGTGTGCCGGGGCTGATCGGCAGGGACGGCCTGATCCACGCATCCGTCAATATGCGCGCCCTGGAGGGGTTCAACCTGGCAGCCTTTCTGGCGGAGCGGACCGGTGTGCCGACCTTCTGCGGCAACGACGCCAACCTGATCGCCCTGGGAGAGAAACGCTATGGCGCCGGAAAACCCTTTTCCTCATGCATGGTGATCACCATCGGCACGGGGCTGGGGAGCGGCCTGATCCTGGATGGCCGGCTCTGGACGGGAAGCGGCGGGTTTGCCGCCGAGTTCGGGCACGTCACGGTTGAGCCGCAAGGACTGCTCTGCCCGTGCGGCAACCGGGGGTGTCTCGAACAGTATGTGTCCGCCGGGGCCCTGATCCGCTCCGCGCGGGAGCTGCTGCCCCGGGAACTGCTCTCGGGCCTGGCGGACGCCCTCGATGCCCGCCAGGTGGCCGATCTGGCGCGACAGGGGGAGGCCGGGGCACGGGCCGCCTTTGAGCGGGCCGGGCGCTGGCTGGGTATTGCCCTGGCGTCCCTGATCGACACCCTCAACCTGGAGGCGGTCATCATTGGCGGCGGCGTTGCCGCCAGTTTCGATCTGTTGGTGCCCGCGCTCGACGCCGAGGTTGGCCGCCGCTGTTTCCCCCGGATCGCTGCGGGCTGTACCATCCTCAAGGGTGAACTGGGTGACGATGCCGGGCTTCTGGGGGGCGCGGCGCTGGCCATGGCCGGTTAACAGTTTGGTGAGAGAATGTTTACAAATATTTTTTTACTGTTATTATGAGGCCCTCTTTAGAAACGGAATTTCCGTTGTGGATGCGATGATCATGCGGAATGAATTCGATGCGAAAAAGGAGCGGCGTATGAAAAAGATCTGGGTACTGGTCATGCTGGCGCTGGTTCTGGTCGCTGCCGGTTGCGCGACACAGCCGGCGCGGTGCACATCACCGGCGGACAATCCCCGTCACCACTACCTGAGCGGAATGGAGTCGCTGGAGAAGCTCAAGGTAGATCAGGCAATGGAAAAATTCGACCGCGCGGCATACTGTGACGAGCAGTTCTCCGCGGCCTACTCCGGCCGGGCCATAGCTTTTGCCATCAAGGCCCGTGCTCAACAGGACGCAGGTTATAAGGGCATCGAGGTCGAGCGGGCGCTGGAAAACCTGGAAAAGGGGCGCAAGCTGGCCGAGACCGACAACGACCGGTTCGAGAACCTGGTGGCGGCCATCCGGGTGAACAACCTGATCAAGGGCGCCACATGGCTGGCCAAGGCAGAAGATGCTTTTCGTGAGGCCATGAACCAGAAGATCGACGAGCGGCTGCTGGACTACTACCAGGGCAAGGAGGCCGCCAGTTACTTCATGGGGCTGGCCTACCTGGATGGGTACGAATTCCGCAAGGCCGAAGACAAATTCCGTGAGACGCTGGGGGCGCGCAAGGACGGCAAATGGAACGAGCCGGCCGATCTGGCCTGGAAGAAGACCGCCAAGGTCGTTCGCGCCATGGGGGGGCTCACCGTGGGTGACGTGGGCAAAAAGATCGCCGTCAAGGAAAGCGTCGGCCGGGGTGACCTGGCCGCCCTGCTGATCGACGAGATGAAACTGGACAAGCTCTTTGCCGGGCGGATTCCCGTCAGATCCCAGGTGGACAGGATGCAGGCCGAGTTCACGCCGGCTGATGTCCTGGGCCACCCGTTCAAGGATGAGATCCTGACCGTCATGAAATGGCGGGTGCGCGGCCTTGAGCCCAAGGCGGACGAGACGACCCGGGCGTATCTGTTCAAGGTTGACGACAAGGTGACCCGGGGGGAGATGGCCTTCACCCTGGAGGATGTGCTGATAAAGCTGACCGGCGACGAGAAACTGGCCACCGCGTTCTTCGGACAGGACCGCTCCCCCTTCCCGGATGTCAAGCCGACCTCGCCGTTCTACAACGCCGTGCTCAACATGACCACCCGCGGCATCATGGAGGGTGAGCTCTCGGGCGAATTCCGCATTGCCGATCCCGTGGACGGCGCCGAGGCAATCCTTGCCGTACGCATGCTGCAACAGCGGATGAACATTCACTAATATTTACACAAGGAGGGGTGCAAATGAACATGAGAACATGGATTGCGGCAGTCATGCTGGTGAGCGTATCCAGCCTGGCCTGTGCCGACGAGGTGGACAGCCGTTTTCAGAAGGTACGCAAGTATCTGAACGAGAACAATCTGACCGTAACCACCACGGCCGAGCAGGTGTTCATCCAGGATACCATTCTGGTCGTCGGTGAGGGGTTGCCCAAGAAAACGGATACGACCGACGCGGAAAAGCGTGTCCATGCCATCACCGCTGCCAAGGTCGTTGCCCAACGCCACCTGGTCGAGCTGCTTCAGGGGGTGGCTGTTGTCAGCGAAACCACGGTCAAGGACTCGGAACTGGCGTCCGATGTCATCAAGACGGCGGTGGCCGGTTTCGTCAGGGGCGCGCAAATTGTCACGCAGGAGTGGAATGCCGGCGCAGGATCGGCCCTGGTGGTGCTCAAATTGGGCAAAGGTGGCCCCAAGAGCTTTGCTGATCAGATATTCGCAAAATTGTATGAGAAGGTCCTGAACGAACCGGTTTACAAGAAGGAACTGGAAAAGCCCGCCTACACGCCTCCGGCGGACACACCCGCCCCTGCTCCGGTTGCCGCGGGTCCCTATGACGGCCTGATCATCGATGCCACCGGCTATACGTTCCGCCCGGCACTGATCAACCGCATCTTCAATCCCAAGGGGGAAGTGCTCTACGACCCGGCCAAGATCAGCCAGAAGGTGCTGGTGGAGCAGGGGTGCGGCGAGTATACCAACAGCGTGGACAAGGCGAAAGCCGCCCTGGGTAAGCGTGGCGTGAAGAATCCGCTGGTGATCAAGGCCGCCGGCACGGTCAGCCCGTCGGACCTGCAGGTGAGCGACGACACGGCGGTGCAGATCTTTTCCGCCAATCAGGCCTCGGGTTTCATGGCTGATGCCCGGGTGGCCTTTGTGCTGAAGTAGGGAATGATCCTTATTTCCATTTTCCCGGGAATGCAGGAGCCCCGCC
>DATBXI010000333.1:0-2283 GCA_036514355.1 Desulfuromonadaceae bacterium | reverse complement strand
CGGCTGGGAGGTCCGGCACCACAAGCTTCTGCACACCGACTCCCTCACGGGGGTACGGGACTGGGAAAGAAAGGGCAGTCCATGGATATTGCGCATACGGTTGCCGGTTTTCTGGTGGGTGGGGTGGTTGGCATGACCGGGATAGGCGGGGGATCGCTGATGACCCCCATTCTGATGCTCCTGTTCGGCCACACCCCCCAGACCGCCGTGGGCACCGATCTGCTCTTTGCGTGCGTCACCAAGAGCGTGGGATGGACGATACACGACCGCAACGGGACCGTTGACCGGCAAGTGCTGTACCGGTTGCTCTGGGGCAGCATCCCCGTCGCCGTGATCGCCAATCTGTATATCCATTTCCACCCTCTTGCGCCCCACGAGGGCAGGTGGCTCGTGGCGCTGGTCGGCGCGGCGATCATCCCGACCGCAATCGGCCTGTTCTGCAAGCCGCTGTTGCTGCGTCCCGGCCTTGCCCTGCACCCCTCTGCCCAGGCCTTCTTCATGAAGTACCAGGTTGCGTTCACCATCGCGGCCGGCGTCGTGGTGGGGGCCATGGTATCCCTCACCTCGGTCGGGGCCGGCGCACTGGGAACGCTGATGCTGGTCTATCTCTATCCGCTCAGGATGAAGGCGGCGCACCTGGTCGGCACGGACATCACCCATGCCATCCCCCTGACGCTGGTGGCGGGCATCGGTCACCTGCTCAACGGAAACGCCAACCTCCCCCTGCTCGCCAACCTGCTCGCCGGCTCCATCCCGGGCATCATCATCGGCTCCCTGATCGTCACCAGATTGCCGGAAGCGCCGGTACGCAATCTCTTGGCCACCGTGCTCCTGCTGATGGGGCTGAAGATGGTCGTGGCCTGATCCATGAGCATGCGTGACGCAAACACCCATGCCATGTTTCGCCTGGTGGCCATCCTGGCGCTGGGTATCCTCCTGTGCGCCTGCACGAGCACTGTCTCGCGGAAAAAGCTGCCCTATCCGTTGACGAACGACACCTTCGACGAGCAGGTGAAGGTCGTTACCGTGCCGCTGCCGGTCATCGCATCGAGCCCCAACGAGGGGATCACCGTCGGGGCCCTGAGCGCTTTTCTGCTGCATAACGCCAAGGACGAGGTGAGCACGCTGGTGGCGCCACAGATGAACTACAACAAGAACTTCGGCGTCACCACCATCCTGTATGGGGCCTTCTATCCATCGCCGGAGCGACACTGGCAGATCAACCTGGCCCAGGCCACCAAGATCAACCAGGAGTACCGGGTACGCTACACGGACCGCCTGTTTCTCCAGTCTGACAAGCTGGATCTCCACGCCCTGGCCGTGGCCTACACCGATGGTTCTGCCCGCTTTTTCGGTTTCCAGTCCACTGCCAGCAAGGCAAACGAGACCAACTACGCCGACCAGGAACTGGGGGGCGATATTTCGCTCGGGTACCACATCACGGACAATTTCAAGCTGGTTGTCGGCGAGCGGCTCAAGAAGGTCAACATCAAGCAGGGTGCCGTCCCGGGCATCCCCTTCATAGGCGACAAGTTCACAGTGACCGAAGTTCCGGGCATCGACGGGTTCAGCGTCCATGCCCAACAGTTGAGCCTGATATACAGCACCCTCGATTCGCTCGACCTGCCCACCACCGGCATGGATGCCAGGTGCTTCGTGGAAGGCAGCGCGCGGGCGCTGGGCAGCAGCGCCGACTACGTGGGTTTCGGGGCCGAGGTCAAGGGGTTCATTCCGCTTCAGGACGCCCGCTTCATCACGGTGGTGCGCCTGGCCTACAACGAGGTCACGGGCGATAATGTCCCGTTCCTCGAAAGGAGCACCCTGGGCGGGGAAACGACCCTGCGGGGCTACGGCCGCTACCGCTTCATCGACAACAGCTACCTGCTTCTCAACCTGGAGGAGCGGATCAGGCTGTTCCGCCTGAAGCTGTTCAATGTGCTGGCCGACTGGGAGGCGGCGCCCTTCGTCGACTTCGGCTCGGTCATGTCATCTGTCGGCCACGCCAAGCCCACCAGCTTCCAGTTCAACCCGGGCATCGGCGTCAGGGCGGTGGTCCGGCCCAACATCGTCGGCCGGGTGGACGTGGGGATCGGCAAGGAGGGGCCTGCGGTGTTCGTGGGGCTGGGGTATCCGTTCTAGACGTAACACGTCTAATTTCGCAAAGCTCCCTCTCCCCCATTCCCTCCTCCTATCCTTCTCCCAAAGGGAGAAGGTACACTTTTCACCCTCTCCCTCCGGGAGAGGGTGGCCAAAGGCTGGGAGAGGGGATTTTCATAGCACGAT
>DATBXI010000332.1:0-2335 GCA_036514355.1 Desulfuromonadaceae bacterium | reverse complement strand
GAGGACCAGGCCATGGTGGTGGTCAACGCCGCCACCGCCGACAACGACTTCAGCGTCATCAGCTCCCGCCTCACCGGCGGACAGTTTACCAACATTTCGGCCGAAACCGGCAAACTGGACATCCAGGGGCCGCTCTCCCGGTTCGTGCTGACGGCGGCCCTGGGCGACGCAATCGTCCAGATTCCCTATTTCAAGTTCATCACCATGGAGATCCTCGGCAGCCCGGCCATTGTCAGCCGCACCGGCTATACCGGCGAACTGGGGTACGAGATCTTCCTCCCCGCCGCCAAGGTGGGTGAATTGTGGGACCTGCTGCTGAAGGACAGCCGGGTGCGGCCGGCCGGACTGGGGGCTCGCGACGTGCTGCGCCTGGAGGTGGGGTACTCGCTCTACGGCAGCGACATCGACGAATCCACGACGCCGCTGGAGGCAGGGCTGGAAGGGTTCGTCAACTTCGACAAGGAGTTCATCGGCAAGGTGGCGCTGGTGCGTCAGCGGGAGCAGGGGCTTGCCCGGAAAAAGGTGGCATTCGAGGTCGTTGGCCGCCGGTCTCCGCGCCACCACTACGAGATCTGCCTGGCAGGCGAGGCCGTGGGCAGCGTGACCAGCGGCGTCTTTGCCCCCATGCTCGGCAGCGGCATCGGCCTGGGCTACGTCAAGCCCGAAGCCGCGGTCATCGGTGCGCCGCTCACCATCCTGCACGAACGGATCAGCATGAATGCCACGGTCTGCGAGCTCCCCTTCTACCGGGGCGGGTCCCTCAGGTCGTGACCTGAACATTTCGCGTTCCCTCCCCCCTCCCATCAAGGGAGGGGGAATTCGTTGCGTACGTTTGGTTTTTTTAGTCAATTCCAGTGATACATACCAAGGAGGAAGAATCGATGAGCATCTATTTCACCAAAGAGCACGAGTGGGTCAAGGTCAAGGAGGGGATCGGCGCGGTCGGTATCAGCGAGCATGCCGCCCATGAGCTGGGGGACGTGACCTTTGTGGAACTCCCCAAGCTGGACGCCGTTGTCAAGCAGTTCGCCGTGCTGGGGGCCATCGAGTCGGTCAAGGCGGCCAGCGACATCTATGCACCGGTCTCCGGCAAGGTGGTCAAGATCAACGAGGCGCTGAACGACGCCCCGGAGATCGTCAACGAGAGCGCCGAGGACGCAGGCTGGATGGCCTGGATCGAGATTGCCGATGAATCGGAACTGAAAAACCTGATGACCAAAGAGCA
The DNA here is from genome assembly GCA_036514355.1 of Desulfuromonadaceae bacterium. Taxonomy (GTDB): domain Bacteria; phylum Desulfobacterota; class Desulfuromonadia; order Geobacterales; family Pseudopelobacteraceae; genus JACPFJ01. The sequence continues at coordinate 1,110 of DATBXI010000332.1, read as the reverse complement.
GTACGACGAATACCTGAAAACCTTGTAGACCGGAGATCCCATAATGAACGACAGTCACTACTGCCCCAACACGCCGGCGGAGATCGGCGAGATGCTGGCAGCCATCGGCGCCGCGAGCGTCGAGGAGCTCTTTGCGCCGATCCCCGCCGAACTGCGGGCCAAGACCTTCAACCTGCCGGCCGGCATGTCCGAATTCGAGACCTTTGCCAAGATGCAGGCCATTGCCGCTGAAAACAGCCCTGCCATGGTCAATTTCATCGGCGGCGGATTCTACGACCACGTCATACCTGCCGTGGTCGATCATCTCTCCGGCCGGTCCGAGTTCTACACCGCCTATACCCCTTACCAGCCGGAGTGCTCCCAGGGCACGCTGCAGGCCCTGTTCGAGTACCAGACCGCCATCTGCCGCCTGACCGGCCTGGATGTGTCCAACGCCTCGCTCTACGACGGCGCCACGGCCTGCGCCGAGGCCGCCATGATGGCCCTGCGGGTGACCGGCAGGAACAGGATCGTGGTGGACGGCTGCGTCAGCCCCTTCAGCCGCCAGGTGCTCAAGACCTATCTCTTCAACCTGGACGTGGAGGTAGTGGAGATCGCCCCCCTGGACGGCCTACTCAACCGCGCCGAGCTGGCCACTGTGCTGGACGACCGGGTGGCGGCCGTGCTGGTGCAGAACCCCAATTTCTTCGGCAGCGTCGAGGACTTGAGCGCCCTGGCGGAGCAGGTGCATGGCGCGGGCGCGTTGCTGGTGGCCTCGGTCTACCCCATCAGTCTGGGACTGCTGAAATCGCCCGGTGAGATGGGAGTTGATATCGCAGTAGGGGACGGCCAGAGCCTGGGCAATCCGCTTGCCTTCGGCGGCCCCTCCTTCGGCTTCATCGCTGCCCGGAAGGCCTTTATCCGCAACATGCCCGGCCGCATCATCGGCGAGACCGTGGACAAGCAGGGGCGCCGCGGCTTCGTCCTGACCCTCCAGGCCCGTGAACAGCACATCAAGCGCCACAAGGCCACCTCCAACATCTGCAGCAATCAGGGGCTGTGCGCCCTGCGCGGCCTGATCTTCATGTCGGCCGTGGGCAAGACCGGACTGGCGGACATGGCCCGCCTCAA
>DATBXI010000331.1:0-5683 GCA_036514355.1 Desulfuromonadaceae bacterium | reverse complement strand
CCCCGCCGTGAGGCATGCTGCCCTGCGCAGAGGATGCAGTGCGGTTACCAGATATCAGGATTTTTGGGCTGCCGATGCATCACTGCACCGGTCATCGCATCAACCTTGAAGGTGCTGCGCCACTCCACGCCGCCTTTATTGCCCCCGTACCCACCTTTGTAGTGGGCGAGGAATTCATAGACATTACCCGACACCGGGGTGACACCCCTGAGCGGCAGAGAGAAATAGTTCACAGTTTCCTCATAGTCTCTGCCTTGCTGCGGCACGGGAAAGGTGATCGCCCGGGTAATGACGTTCTCCTGTTTTCCCAGTACAAACACCGTGAGTTCCAAGTCGTCTATTGTAGGATACCGTATGTTCTTCATCACACCGTCGATAACGACACCATCAGTTGTTGGCGTTGTTTTCCATGCATACTTGAAATCAAAATCCGTGTACCGGTAAGGATACCCGGAGACATCCGTATGTCTCACGTACTGCTCAAGTCCGCATGCCGACATTACCAACACTGACGCCATTAGTGCCAACCATTTCGCTACACGTGCCATCGTCCACACCTCACTTCCACCGCCCTCCGGGCGCATATCCGCGAGGTTTCGTGTCTGCCCCGGAAGACGGTTTCCCGGCTGCCGGACTTCGGCCTCAGCCGATCATCCTGGCCAACCGGTGTCTCTGCCTATCCAACTGGTCCTGCCCTTTTTCCACGACTGCCAGCAGCTCCCTGCGTGCGCCGTGTGCCATCTCCCGCCCCTCATACAGGAGGCCGGAAGCCTTCTTTTCCACACTGGCTGCCACGTCCCCAACGGTGGCGACCAGTCTGCGGGTCGCCCGGTCGGCCGCGTTCCCCGTGGTCCTGGCAAAGTGGGCAATCTCCTTCCTCGTTGCCTTGCCGCTACGGGGCGCCAGCAGCAGGGCCACCCCGGCTCCCACGAGACCGCCGCCGGCAAGCTTGAGGGCATCCTTCATGGTGGTGTTGATTTTATATGCCATCGTAGTGCCTCCTCTCAGTTCATGATGCTTTACAATCATTATAGCGCGAACGATAGGAAGAGGAAAAGGCGAGAAGGAGGTTGCCGGGAGGAGACGCGGCACATACCATTGAGGGATAACGGGGTGGTTTCAGGGGGGGGACAACCGGGCTCAGCGCCCGCTTTCCAGGCTGGCCCGCATCAAGGCGGCAAAGGCCTCGCGGATTTCGGGGTCTGCAATGGCGGCGGACTGTTCCGCGATAAGCGCCACTTGGCGCGCGGTCAGCCGTTTTTTTCGAGGTGGTTCATCGACGGGGGGCAAAGGCTCTTTCTCCACCCGCCCCGACTTGAGAATGATATCCCTGACGACCTCACCACCCAACTGAGTGTTGAGCTTTTCCCGGATCATCGTCTTGAGAAAGGTCAGTTCCTGCATCCAGGGTCCGCTGGACACGGCCACCGTGAGGGTGCCGTTGATGATCCGCAGCGGCCGGGCACGGGAGGATATGGCCGGGCCGACAACCTCGGGCCACACCCGCCAGATATCGGCCTCCCGCAGGCGATCCGCCAGCCCGAGCCCCTTCAGTTCGTTCTGAAGGAGCGCAGACAAGGGCTCGGGGAAACGCATTCTGGCCCGCCTAGCCATTGCCTTTCCTCCATCGATTGAAACGCCCTCCGGCGATCTGGCCGGCAATAGAACCACCCAGGGTAAGGGGGATAACATGCCAGCTGAGGCCGTACTTGATGCGCAGCAGCACGATGAGGGGGATTGGAATATGGATCAACAGAAACCACATGAGTGAATACTTTGCAAAGTTCTCACGCAGATAACCGCAGGGAACATTGATGACAAAGGCCAGGATGACCAGACCGAAAATACTCAACGACACTTGCATGCCCCACTCCTTTGAGGCATAGTAGAAATTCACGTTTGGTTTGTCAATCCGCTTATGTTCGGGATGCAACGATGGAGAATCGTCTGATGGTGCGGGATGGACATCTGCTTGCGGTATTCAATTCCGGTCACCGGGTCATGAAGGCCGAAAATATCCTCAAGGCGCTCGGCCTGCCGATCCTGCTCATTCCGGCTCCCCGTCAGCTGCAGACAGATTGCGGTCTTGCCCTGCGTTTCACTGAAGAGGAACAGGACCGCATCATGCAGGTCCTGGAACGTGAACGATTGCTGCCCGCATTTGTCAGCAGGTACCAGGGAGGGGAGTTCATCACGATCTGGACGCAGGCAGAACATGACGCCAACAACACTCAAGGAGATGACGTATAAATGAATACCATCGACTGCAGGGGCATGGCCTGCCCCACACCGGTCATCACGGTCAAGAAGGCGCTGGAACAGCTGAAAGAGCTTCAGGTGCTGCTGGATGACGGTGCGCCGCGGGAGAACGTGGCCCGCTTCGCCCGCAACCGGGGGTGCCGGGTAAGCGAACACCAGGACCCCGGCGGGGGGTGGGTGCTCACCATCGCGGCGGCTACCGACAAAGGTGCGGAGGCCGGAGCGACCGCCCCCCTAAACGGCGAGCGGGTGATGTTGATCGCCTCCAACCGCTTGGGAGAGGGACCGGAAGAACTGGGGCAGATCCTGATGAAGAACTTCATCCACACCTTGCTGGAAACCGCCGAACTGCCCAACCGGATGCTTTTCCTCAATACGGGCGTCTTGCTCACCACCGAGGGGTCTGAGGTGCTGGAAGCCTTGGAAAAGCTGGCCGGCATGGGGGTGGAGATCCTCTCCTGCGGCCTGTGCCTGGACTTTTTCGGCCGCAAGGACAAGCTGCGGGCCGGCGGAACCACAAACATGCTGGCCATCGCCGAGAGCCTGCTGGCAGCGGCACAGGTGATAAGACTCTAGAAATCAATTAGTTCTTGACAGTTCCGTGCAGCCTACTTTATAGTAAGCCCCTTTTGGAATATTTATGCGCACTGGGATGATGTAGCCCACGATGTTTGACAGCCTTTCGGAAAAACTCGAATCGGTCTTCAAAAAGCTCCGCGGCCAGGGGGTCATGACCGAGGACAACATCAAGGAGGCGCTGCGCGAGGTGCGCCTGGCGCTCCTTGAGGCGGACGTCAACTTCAAGGTCGTCAAGGATTTTGTCGAGAATGTGCGGGCCAAGTCCGTGGGCACCGAGGTGCTCCAGAGCCTGACCCCGGGCCAGCAGGTTGTCCGGATCGTCCACGACGAACTGGTGGCCGTGATGGGCGGCCACGAGGACAACAACCTCGACCTGGGGGCAAAGCCGCCGGTAGCCATCATGATGGTCGGCCTCCAGGGGGCCGGCAAGACCACCACCTGCGGCAAGCTGGGCAGACATCTGAAAGGCCTGAAACGCAGGCCATTGCTGGTTCCGGCCGACATCTACCGGCCGGCCGCCATCGAGCAGCTCAAGACGGTGGGTCGCCAGCTCGGCCTGGAGGTATTCAACTCCTCCCCGGACCAGAAGCCGGTGGCGATCTGTACCGCGGCCATGGCGTTCGCCGAGTTGAACGGGTACGACACCGTCATCCTGGACACCGCCGGACGGCACCAGATCGATGATTTCCTGATGGATGAACTGGCCGGCATCAAGGCCGCGGTTGAGCCCCGGGAAATCCTCTTCGTAGCCGACGCCATGACCGGCCAGGAGGCCGTCAACGTAGCCGGCGGCTTCAATGAGCGGCTGGACATCACCGGCGTGGTGCTGACCAAGCTGGACGGCGACGCCAAGGGGGGCGCGGCCCTTTCCATCAAGGCGGTCACGGGCAAGCCGGTCAAGTTCGTCGGCCTGGGAGAAAAGCTGGACGCGCTGGAGATCTTCCACGCCGACCGGCTGGTATCGCGCATCCTGGGCATGGGCGACGTGCTCACGCTGGTGGAGAAAGCCCAGTCGGTCTTTGACGAAAAAGAGGCGACCCGCCTCCAGCAGAAGCTGAAGAAGAACCAGTTCGACCTGGAAGATTTCCTGGCCCAGCTCCAGCAGATCAAGAAGATGGGGTCCCTGGAATCGCTGATGGGCATGATCCCCGGCATGGGCAAGATGATGAAGCAGATGCAGGGCGCCCAGCCGAGCGAGAAGGAGATGAAGCGGATCGAGGCCATCATCCGTTCCATGACGCCGGGCGAGCGTGCCAACCACGGCATCATCAACGGCAGCCGCCGCCTGCGCATTGCTCGTGGGAGCGGCACCAGCGTCCAGGAGGTCAACCAGCTCCTGAAGCGTTTCACCGAGGCCCAGAAGGTGGTCAAACAGTTGCAGAAACTCGGCCCCAAGGGGCTCCTCAAAGGCATGGGGGGACTCGGCAAGGGCATGTTGCCGTTTTAACAGGACAGCGCATCACCATATCAATACATCAATCGCAACGCAGAAAGAATCAGGAGGAATCACCATGGCAACAAAGATCAGGCTTGCACGGGCAGGCGCCAAGAAAAGACCGTTCTACCAGGTGGTCGTCGCCGACGAGCGCTGCCGCAGGGATGGGCGTTTCATCGAGAACATGGGGACCTACGACCCCACCAAGAACCCCGCCGTGTGCAAGCTGAACGAGGAGAAGATTGTGGCATGGCTCGGCAAGGGCGCGCAGCCTACCGACACCGTCAGACAAATCCTCAAAAAGGCCGGAATTCTGGACAAGGTGGCTGCACCGACTGCATAGCGTATCCAATCTACCTCCGGTCCGCCGGATATTCCACATGAGCTGAGGATACCGTCATGAAAGCACTTGTTGAAACCATTGCGAAGGCACTCGTCGATGATCCCACGCAGGTTCAGGCGGGCGAGGAGATGGAAGAGGATACCCTGGTCATCAAGCTGACCGTCGCAAAGGAAGATATGGGGCGCATCATCGGGAAGGAAGGGCGAACCGCCAAGGCCATTCGCACCATCCTCAACGCCGTTTCCACCAAGGATAACAAGAAGGCTGTGCTCAAGATTGTGGAATAATGCCTGAAACGGATGTGCTGATCCCGGTGGGGAAGATAATCGGCGCCCATGGGATCAAGGGACAGATCAGGGTGTATTCCTATTCGGGCAACCTGGAAAGCCTTCGGGCTGCCCGCAGTATTGTCCTGAAATCACCGCAAGGGGAGACGAGCGAGGCCATCCTCGCGGGTGTCACCCCCCATAACGGGAAGATCATTCTCGGGCTGAAGGGCTTCACCGACATAAACCAGGTCCTGCCGCTCGTGGGAAGCGAAATCTGCCTGCTGCGCAGTCAATTGCCGGAGCCGGAAGAAGACGAGTATTACTGGCGCGACCTGATCGGTCTTGAGGTCGTCACTCCGGACGGCGTGGTAATCGGCTCCCTGGTGGACATCTTCGAGACCGGCAGCAACGACGTCTACGTGGTGCGCGGCGAAGATCGGGAATACCTGATCCCGGCCGTGGCCTCGGTCATCGCGAATATCGACCTGGCAGGCGGCAGGATGACCATTACGCCACTGGAAGGGCTTCTGGATCTATGAAGTTCGACATCCTGACCCTTTTCCCGGGAATGTTCAGCGGCCCGTTCGACGAGAGCATCATCCGGAGGGCCAGGGAACGACAGCTCATTGACATCACGTTGCACAACATCCGCGATTATGCGACGGATCGTCACCAGACAGCCGACGACGCCCCCTACGGCGGCGGGGCCGGCATGGTGATGAAGGTGGAGCCCCTGGCGGCATGCATCGAAGCGGTAAAGAGGCGCAGCCCCGCATCCACGGTGGTGCTGACCTCACC
>DATBXI010000330.1:0-2775 GCA_036514355.1 Desulfuromonadaceae bacterium | reverse complement strand
GCATCCAGCATTGCCTGCGCGGTTCGGACACCGTGGCCCGCCTCGGCGGGGACGAATTCGTGGTGATCCTGCCGCTGGTCACGGGTGCCGAGGACATTTCCAAGGTGGCAACCAAGATACTGGAGACGCTCCACACACCGGTACGCTTCGAGGAGCATGACATCTACTCCAGCGCCAGCATCGGCATCTCCGTGTACCCCGACGACGGCACCACGGTGGACGAGCTGCTCAAAAACGCGGATATCGCCCTGTACCAGGCAAAGGAGCGGGGGCGCAACAACTTCCAGTTCTTCTCCAAGGACATGAACGTGCAGGCCCAGGCCAGGCAACTGATCGAATCGAGCATGCGCCAGGCCATTGCCCGGAACGAATTCTACCTGGTCTACCAGCCCCAATACGACATCAGCAGCCGCCGGGTGGTCGGGCTCGAGGCCCTGCTGCGCTGGCATCACCCCCAGAAGGGGGACATCTTTCCGCGGCATTTCATCGCCATTGCCGAGGAAACCGGCATGATCATCCCCATCGGCGAGTGGGTGCTCAGGACGGCGTGCCGCCAGGCCAGGGCATGGCACGATGCGGGCCACCCCTGGCTGCGGATCGCCGTCAACATCTCCGCCCGCCAGTTCAAGCAGGACACCTTTGTGGGCCTGGTCAAATCCATTCTGGAGGAGACCGGCCTTCCGCCGAGCTACCTGGAGCTGGAACTGACCGAGAGCACCATCATGGAGCGCGCCGACCGGAATATCGAGGCCCTGCGGGACCTGAAAAACCTGGGTATCACACTGGCCATCGACGACTTCGGTACCGGCTACTCCTCCCTCTCCTATCTCAAGCACTTTCCCATCGACCGGCTCAAGATCGACCGCTCATTCGTCAGGGACCTGAACACCGACGGAGACGATGCGGCCATCGCCGAGGCGATCATCGCCATGGCCCATTCGCTCAAACTGGACGTGGTGGCGGAAGGGGTCGAGCTTGAGGAGCAGCTCGACTTCCTCCACAGCCGCAACTGCGACACGCTCCAGGGCTACCTCATGAGCCACCCCCTGGCCGTTGACGACGTCGCCACCCTCCTGAACTGCACCCTAGAAAAGCGCTGATTCGCTCAGCCTGAAACGCGCTCACCGCAGAGGATCTCCGTGTCCTCTGCGGTGAAATCGCTGTTTCACGATTTACAGTCGCCGGTCCGCTGCCGCGGCGAACAACCGCAGCTTGTCCATCATGGCCGCGAACTTCTTCGGCTTGAGCGACTGGGGACCATCGCTGGAAGCATGCTCCGGATCCGGGTGCACCTCAACAATCAGCCCGTCGGCGCCGGCCGCGCAGGCGGCATAGCACATGGGGGCCACGTAATGGTGGTTGCCGGTACCGTGGGAGGGGTCGATCACCACCGGCAGATGGGTCTTTTCCTTGAGCACCGGTATGGCCGACAGGTCGAGGGTATTGCGGGTGGCGGTCTCGAAGGTGCGGATCCCCCGCTCGCACAGGATCACCGACTGGTTCCCCTCACTCATGATGTACTCGGCGCTCATCAGGAATTCCTGGATCGTCATGGACATGCCCCGCTTGAGCAGCACCGGCTTGCCGATCTGTCCCACCTTTTTCAGCAGGGCGAAGTTCTGCGAGTTGCGCGCACCGATCTGGAGGATATCGGCGTATTCGGCCACCAGGTCGGCGGTCTCCGGATTGATCACCTCCGTAACCACCGGCATACCGGTCAGGTCGCGCGCCTTGGCCAGCAGCTTCAGCCCTTCCTCTTCCAGCCCCTGGAAGGAATACGGTGAGGTACGCGGCTTGAAAGCGCCCCCCCGCAGGATATGGGCACCGGCCTGTTTCACCGCGAGCGCCGACTCGATGATCTGGGTCTCGCTCTCCACCGAGCAGGGACCGGCCATGACGATGAGCTGCTCGCCGCCGATCTCCACGTCAGCGCTGATCCGCACCCGGCTCGCCTCCCGCTTGACCTCCTTGGAGGCCAGTTTGTAGGGCTGCAGGATCGGCACCACGTTCTCGACCCCGTGCAGGGACTCCAGCGACTGCAGCACCGCCTTGCCCCGCTCGTCCCCCACCGCGCCGATCACGTCCCGTGTCGCCCCGTGGATCACGTGGGGCTTGTACCCCAGCTCCCTGATGCGCCGCAGCACCTCGTCCTTATCCTTCTTTGCCGCTCCTGCCTTCATGACGATGATCATCTTCCCGTTCCTTTCCCACAAACAAAAGGCCGGAAGGTTTCCCCCCCGGCCGCTTGCCGCCGCATGGACTGCGGTAACAAAAACGCCGGGGAGGACTTCCGTCCGCCCCGGCGTTGTGGTGTGTGATGTGGTCGCTTCTGTGCGCTTACACCTCTACCCGGGCAGACGGCCTGAAATAAAAGCCGTACCAAAAGTAAAAGCTAAACGCGGTAAAGAAGCGGTGTGAGTTCATGGGTACCTACTTAAGCACAACCGTTACGGCGGTGTCAAGGCCAATTAATCGATCAGTTCGTCCGCCACCTTGACCAGGTTGGGCAGGTCCGGCTTGGTCAGGATGTGATTGGCCCCCAGCCCGATCCACTTGCGCCTGTTGTCGTCCGATGCCAGGGAGGAGAAGATCGCCACCGGCAGGTCCTTGAGCGTATCTTCCTTGCGCACCAGCGAGGTCAGGTGCAGCCCGTCCATCTGGGGCATCTCCACGTCGGTGATCAGCATGCTGATATGGGACCTGAAGGGAGAGCCGTCCTGCTTGCACAGCGCCAGCCGCTGCTGGATGACGTTCCAGGCCTCAGCGCCGTTTTCC
>DATBXI010000329.1:0-9523 GCA_036514355.1 Desulfuromonadaceae bacterium | reverse complement strand
CAAACTCGCCTAAAGCAGATAGGGGAGCGAATTACACTGGGTGTCAGATTCGGCACCCCCTCGCTATTACTGCAACTCATACTCAGACAGCCGCACAAAGCGAAAGCCCCGGCGTTGCAACTCCGGGATGGCCGCTTTCAGGCCGGCCGCCGTCTCCCCCTCGGGATGGTTCATGTGGGCAATGATGATGTCACCCGGCATGGCCTTGAGCAGGGCCGCTCTGACCTGCTCCTTGCGGTAGGTGGCCCCGGCGTCCCCCAGGATGGAGAAGCCGATCACCTCCTGCCCCAGCCTGCGGCTGACCTCCACCGCCACCTCGTCGTAGTAGGCGGTGCCGGAGCGATAGTAACGGGGACGAACGCCGGTCAGGCGGGCGATCTTGCGGGCATTGGCCTCAATCTCGTCCACCAGCGCCGGTACATCAGCGGTCCCGGCGATCCCGTACACGCTCCGGCCCGTGACCGAGGCCGGGCGGTGGGCGTAGCCGTGGTTGGCGATCTCGAACAGCGGATTGGCGGCCAGCGTGGCGAACAGCTCCGGGTTGGCGTCGATCCAGCGGGCATTGATGAAGAGGGTGGCCGGGATGCGCTCCCGCTCCAGGAAGTCGATGAGGGCGGCATCAAAGCCCTTGCCGTGCGCGCTGCCGCAGGCGTCCAGGGTAAGCGCCACGACCTTCTCGCGGGTCTTCAGCCGCGTCCGCACGCCGCTCACGGTTTCGCCCCATTCGCGGGGACTGCGGCCGCTAAACTCCGTTGCAACACGCGCCCGCAGCGCTTCGTATGGCTCCGCCGCCGGACCGGCGGCAAAGAGTGGCGGGACAGAACAGAGGGCAAGCAGGAGGGCAAAACATAATTGTGTCATGATGGACCTTTCCAAGTTCGAACTGTTACCAATGGAGAAAAACCGGTTTTCGGCAAACTTACAACCTGTTCTCTCACAGAGGCACGGAGGAAATCAGAGCCAGACCTTTGAGGTTTTTAAAACCTCAAAGGTCTTCTGTTGACTGTGAGAGTACGATTTAAACAACAAGGGCGAAGCATGGAATCCTTGCTTCGCCCCTACCCTCCCCAATCCCGGCGTGCCCGGCACTACTTGAGAAACTCACCGGCCACGATGATCCCCTCGCGGCCGGACGTGTGCAACGCGGCCGCCAGCTCCGCGACCCCCATGCGGCTGCGCTTGGAGCAGAACTCTATCATCATGGGCAGGTTCGCGCCGGTCACCACCTCGACCCGCCCCTCCTTCAGGAACGACATGGCCATGTTGGACGGGGTTCCGCCGAACAGGTCGGTCATGATGATCGCACCCTCCCCGCTCACCCGTTCCACCGCAGCAACGACCCGCGACATGATCTCATCGGCCCGTTCATCCGGGGCAATCTCCACCTGTTCGCAGCCGTCGATCGGTCCGACTATCATTTCGGCGGCGCGCCGCAGGGCACTCGCCAAACCCGCATGTGTCACAAGAACCAGTCCCGTCATGGTTGTCCCTTTTCTATATCCCGGTGTGTTGTTCGAACCGTCGGCCACTGCGTCTGCAGATGCATGCCCGTGGCCTCGGCAATCGCCACCGAACGATGCCGTCCACCGGTGCAGCCGATGGAGATGGTCAGGTATGCCTTGCCTTCCTGGCGATACGCGGGGATGAGCGTATCGAGCAGGGGGAAAAAATAATCCAGGAACGCCGCCGTCTGGGGGCTGTCCATGATGTAATCACGCACCGCGTCATCCAGCCCCGTGCCGGGCTTCAGCCGTGGCACGAAGTACGGATTGGGGAGAAAACGCACATCCATGACGATGCTGGACTCCAGGGGGATGCCATACCGGAACCCGAATGACTGCACCTCGATGACCAGGGGATTCTCCTCGGCCTCCCCCCGGACGATGCGCTGCATGAAGTCCTTGAGCTGATGCACGTTGAACTCGGACGTATCGACGATACGGGTGGCTATCTGCCTGAGCCCCGCGAGCCGTTCCCGCTCGATCCTGATTCCCTCACCGATGCTGCCGCTTTCATCCACGGGGTGACGCCGCCGGGTCTCGGAAAAACGGCGCACCAGGATCTCGTCGGCGGCATCGAAAAAGAATATCTCGATAATGTGACCCGCTTTGCCGATCTTCTGTAACGCGCTTTCATATCCCTTCAGAAACTCGCGCCCCCGGATATCCGCCACCAGCACGATCCCTTTGAATGTCTCGCCCGACTTTTCGATCAGTTCGATAAAGGGCCTGAACAGGCGGACCGGCAGATTGTCGATGCAGTAATACCCCTCGTCCTCCAGTGCCCTGACAGCGGTGGATTTGCCGGAACCGGACATGCCGGTGATGACGATGATGCGCATACTATTCCACCTCATCCCCGAGCGGCCGCACTTCCGTGCGGGAGAGCAGGCGTTCCTGGAAATCGCGGGCCGAGTGGTAGCCCATCCCCTTGAGCAGGAAATTGCGGGCCGCCACCTCGATGATCGAACTCAGGTTGCGGCCGGGCCGGACCGGGATCATGATATGGGGAAGATCGACCCCCAGGATGGTGGTGTGATGGTCATCCACTCCCAGACGGTCGTACTCCTGGCTCGGGTCCCACTCCACCAACTCCAGCATGATGTCGATGATTTTCTTCTCACGGATGGAGGAAACCCCGTAGAGGTCCTTGATGTTGATGATCCCCAGCCCCCGGATCTCCATCAGGTGCTGGATGGACTCGTCAGCCTGCCCCACCAGCGCGGAGGGCATCTTCTTCTTGATGAATATCATGTCGTCGGCAACCAGCCGATGCCCGCGGATGACCAGGTCGAGGGCGCACTCGCTCTTGCCGATGCCGCTCTTGCCGGTCAGGAGGATGCCGACTCCCAGCACATCCACCAGCACGCCGTGCAGGTGTGTGGTGGGCAGCAGACGCTCCTCCAGGTACTTGGTAATGAGCGAGATGAACGTGGATGACTGGTGATGGCTGCGGAGCACGGGAATGCCGGCCGCCTCCGCCGCATCGAGAAAAAATCCGGGAGGGCTCAGCTGCTTGGTGATGATGAAGCAGGAAACGGGAAAGGCACACAGCGTCTGGACGGTCCCCGTTGCCAGGCGGTCGTCGATCTGGTTGAGATAGGATATCTCCGTGTTGCCGAGCACCTGGATCCGGTCGGGATGCAGGTGCTCGGTATACCCGGCCAGGGCCAGACCCGGCTTCTGGATGCGCGAACTGGACACCCGGTTAGCCAGTCCCCGGTGACCGGCGAGCAGGGTCAGGCCGAGACCGTACTCGCTGTCATCCAGAAGTTCCTGTATGGAAAGGCTGATTCCGTCCACGAAAGATCACCAGATAGAGATAGAGACAGAGATAGAGGAAAAACGCCAATTATTCACTGTGACGTACCTCTACCTCTTTCTCTTTCTCTACCTATCTTTTTACGCCCGCTGCGGTTCGATCAGGCCGAAGTTGCCGTCTTTGCGGCGATACAGCACGCTGAGCTCGTTGTTCACCGAGTCGGTGAACACGATGAAGTCCTTGTGCAGCAGGTCCATCTGCATGACCGCCTCGTCAACGGACATGGGTTTGGCGGTTTCGGTCTTGGTCCTGATGACCACCGGCTCGGCGCTGGACTCGATGCTCTCGGCCTGGAAGATCTTCTTGGATATCTGCCGGCCGCGCTCCTCGCCGTTGGGCTTGTGGGCTTTGATCTTCTCTTTGTAGCGTTTGAGCTGGCGCTCGATCTTGTCGATGACGGCATCCACGGCGGCATACATGTCATTGGTCGCCTCGGCGGCCTTGGTGTTGACCCCCTTGGCGGTGATCACGATCTCCACGATATGGCGGATCTTCTTCTCCACCGTGAAATAGATCTGGGCATTAATGGGTGCATCGATATATTTAGCCACCCGCTCAAGCTTTTCTTCGGCATATGACTTGAGGGCGTCGCTCTGCTCCATGTGCCTGAATGTTGTCGTTACCAGCATACCTTCCTCCTCGCGTGATGTAATTGGTGAATCAAAAATGCCGTTTCCGTTCCGATGACGACCCGAGTCTCAGCAGTTCTCGGTACTTGGTGACCGTTCTCCGGGCGATGTTGACCGTCTCTCCCGAAAGCATCTCGGCGATCTTCTGATCCGAGAGCGGCTTTTTGGGATCTTCCTTCTCGATGATCTCCCGTATGCGGTTCTTGACGCTTTCCGAGGCGACAAAATCCCCCTCGCTGGTGGAAAGGCCGCTGTTGAAAAAGTACTTCAACTCGAACAGCCCCTGGGGGGTCTGCATGTACTTGTTGGTGGTGACGCGGCTGATGGTGGACTCGTGCATGCCGATGTCGTCGGCCACGTCCCGCAACACCAGAGGGCGCAGATACTCGATGCCGCGGTCGAGAAACTCCCGCTGGAACCGGATGATGCTCTTGGCAACCCGGTAGATGGTGCGCTGGCGCTGCTGGATGCTCTTGATCAGCCACTGGGCCGAACGGATTTTCTCGCTCACGTACTCCTCAGCGCGGGAATCCATGGAGCCGCTGCCCCGGGCCTCGGCGTAGAAGGGGTTCACCTTCAGGTTCGGCAGCCCGTCCTCGTTCAGCATGACCAGGTATTCATCACCGACCTTATAGACAAAGATGTCCGCCGAGATGTACTGCACGTCCTCGGTACCGTACATCCTGCCCGGGCGTGGATCGAAGCCGCCGATGATCTTGGCCGCCATCAATACCTGGCTGATGTCCACCGCCAGGGCCTTGGCGATCTGCTTGTACTTGCGGGTCTCCAGATCCTGCAGGTGGTTGAGCAGGACCCGCTCCACCACGCTCCCCTGCATCCCCATGAAGCGGGCCTGGATCAGGAGGCATTCCCGCAAATCGCGGGCCGCCACGCCGGTGGGATCGAACTCCTGGATGCGTTCCAGGACCGGCAAGGCTGTCTCCTCGCTGACGTTGCACGCCTGGGCAACCTCCTGGAGCGAGGCACGCAGGTAGCCTCCCTCGTCGATATTGCCGATGATCTCCTCCCCGATAGCCACCTCAGCCGCGGAGAACGGCCCCATGTGCAGTTGCCAGAGCAGATGATCGACCAGGGTGTCCTTGCGGGTCAGCAGGTTTTCAAAGGAGGGGCGTTCGTCATCGCCGGCATACTGTTCTCCTGAACTGTAGTTGTAGCCGTCAAGATAACTGTCCCAGTCGCGCAGCGTATCCTCGCCGGTCTCGACCTCACGGAACTCGTCCTTCGGCACATCCGGTTCCGCCTCTTTTTCTGCCGCCTCCAGCGTCTCCGCTTCATGGAGATCCTCGACCTCGCTGGTCTCCTCCAGCAGCGGATTCTCCTCCAACTCCTGGCGCACCACGTCCTGGAGTTCCAGGCGCGTCAGCTGAAGCAGCTTGATGGCTTGCTGCAACTGGGGTGTCATCACCAGTTGCTGCGTCATCTTCAGTTGTTGGCGCATCTCCATTGCCATGAAGCTTCTACCTCACCGGTTTACTACGATACCATGATACCCGAATTCCGCCCTGCGTGCCACCCATGGACCGCAAATGACCTGGTCAACAGTTGGGGGTAACCGTTCCCTAAAGACGGAAATCGTCTCCCAGGTATATCTCCCGTGCCGTGCGACTGGACGCGATCTCCTCGGGCGTTCCGAACTCCAGCACTTCCCCGTTGCTCAGGATATACGCCGCATCGCAGACCCCCAGGGTCTCGCGCACATTGTGGTCGGAGATGAGCACACCGATATCGCGGTGCTTGAGGGACACGATCAGGTTCTGTATGTCCGCCACCGCAATGGGGTCGATGCCGGCAAAGGGTTCATCCAGCAGGATAAAGGCCGGATTGGTGATCAGCGCCCGGGCGATTTCCACCCGGCGCCGTTCTCCGCCGGAAAGGGCATATCCTTTGGCGTTGGCGATGTGGGTGATGCCGAACTCCGACAGAAGCTCTTCCATGCGCCGCTTGCGGGCAGCCCGTTCGGGCTCGACCGTTTCCAGGATAGCCAGCAGGTTGTCTGCCACGGAAAGCTTGCGAAAGACCGAGGCCTCCTGGGGCA
The DNA here is from genome assembly GCA_036514355.1 of Desulfuromonadaceae bacterium. Lineage (GTDB taxonomy): Bacteria > Desulfobacterota > Desulfuromonadia > Geobacterales > Pseudopelobacteraceae > JACPFJ01. The sequence continues at coordinate 3,517 of DATBXI010000329.1, read as the reverse complement.
GGTAACTGATGCCCCGCCGGGCCCGCTGATACATGGGAAGGTCGGTAATCTCCGTATCGTCGATAAAGACCTGGCCTCTGTCGGGCCGGGCCAGGCCCACCACCATGTAGAACGTCGTGGTCTTGCCGGCACCGTTGGGCCCCAGGAGCCCCACCACCCTGCCCGCACCGATGGCGAGATCAACGCCCCGTACCACCTGGCGGCCGCCATAGCTCTTCTCCAGCCCCCTGGTCCAGAGACGGTGTCGCTCAGCGGGCGTCGGCATTGCCCTTTTTCGGCGACGGATGAATGACCGCATTGACCCGGGAATCGCCCTCACCCGAGACAACGCTCTTATCTTCATCGATATAATAGATAATGGTCTTGCCCGTAATACTGTCCGTCCCCTGCATGACCTTGGGGTTGCCGGTCAGGGTGATCTGCCCCTGCTTGCTGTCGTAGACGGCGTGGGCAGCGAGGCCGATGCGGTTCTCCTGGACGATGCGCACGTCCCCCTCCGCCACGACCTTATCGACCTCCCCCTCTATATCGCCATAGTTGACGGTCATTCGGTCCGAATAGATGGTGATGTCGCCCTGCCGTGCCACCACCTTGCCGGTGAATACCGCTGTTTTACCCATGTTGTCGGCCGACAGCTGGTTGGACTTGATGGTAATGGGCAGGCTGGAGCGCTGCTCCTTGCGGGTGGGATTGCCGCTGGAAGCAGCCGGGGCGAGCGTTGCATCCAGACAACAGGAGAGCACGACGACAATCGATAGTATGGTCTTGAATAGTTTCATGGGGGTGTTCCTGATTACCACGCGGCTCCCCGGAGGTGCCGCACAAAAAAGTTCCCGCCTCACTGCCCGGCCACCGTGGCATCGATAGCGCTCTGAAAACGGGCTTTCTGCTCCTTCACGTCCATCTCCATTCCCCGGGCCCTCAACGCCAGCCGCTGCTGCCGGAACGCCACCGGCGCCGCTGTCCGGAACAGGGAGCGGGCGGCCAGGTAATCCAGGGATTCGGAGGTGAAATCAATGCCGCTTTCGGTCACCATGTGAACCGCGCCGCGCAGCCGGACATCGCCGCTCTTGCTGGCATAGTCCCCGCGAGCAGCGGTTACCGTAATGGCGCCTCCGGAGCGGGTCTTGGCGAACTTCAAGCGAATGTCGGAAAGATAGGCATTGTCACCGCTTTTGTCGTACTGGGCCCGATCAGCGACCAACTCCCACGCGGCCCTGCCTTCGCGCATCTCCGTGAAGCAGGCCTGGTGGAGCGCCACATCGATGTTCTGAGGAAGCTTTTGGAGGACCGGCGTGGGTGAAGTCTGCTTCGAGCCTTTCAGCGCAATGGCAACCACGATACCGATGACCATCGCCGTGATGAGGATGGCCAGCACGAGCCTGATGTTTCCGGATGACGCCATAACGCATCAAACTATATCATTGTGCCAGGGAGGCTGTCCAGCAAAACGTAGGCACGCCGGATATTTTGGCACAAAGATTGAATAAACTTCACTCGGACAATAATTCATAGCGCGCCACGACCTCCGGCCACACGCCACGCGCCCTGAGGATCATGTCGCACACCTCGCGCACCGCTCCCCTGCCGCCGTCACGGGCGGCCACATAATGGGCCATCGCACGCACCTCGTCCTGCCCGTCCTGCGGGGTTGCGGCGAACGCCACCCGCCGCATCACCGGCACATCGATGATATCGTCCCCCATGTAGGCTATCCGACCGTCCGCCAGGCCGGTCCTGGCTTTCACATCCTCGTAGCTCTCCAGCTTCCGCAGCGCCCCCTGGTAGACCAGATCGATCCCCAGTTCCCGGGCACGCAGATCCACCACGATGGAGGTGCGGCCGGTGATGATGCCCACCTGGATGCCGTAACGCTGGAGCATCTTGATGCCGTGGCCGTCCCTGACGTTGAAGCGCTTGGTTTCCAGGCCGCTGGCGTCGTAGATGATGCCGCCGTCGGTCATGACGCCGTCCACGTCCAAGAGCAGCAGTTCTATGTTCTTGAGTATGTCGTTCATATCGTTTTCCCAAAGAAGTGCGATTTTTGTGCAAGGTCAAGGCGGGCAAGGATTCGGGCGGAGGCGTACATACGTGTACGTCGCACGACCGAATCCGCAGACCAACGCTGAGATTGCGCAAAAGGCGCGCTTCTCATCAGGCGATCCCCGCGCGGAGGATGTCGTGCAGGTGTACAATGCCGCAGGGAACGCGGCTGGCGTCGTCCTCGAACACGAACAGCGACGTGATCGAGTAATGCTCCATGACCTGCAGCGCCGCTGCGGCCAGCTCCTGTCGCTTGATCCGCTTGGGATCGAGCTTCATGAGGTCGGAGGCCCGCTGGCCCAGGATGTCGTACCCCTTCTCCAGGGCCCGTCGCAGGTCGCCGTCGGTGATCACCCCCCGGAGCGCGCCGTCCGGCCCCGTGACGCCGGTCACCCCCAGGGCCTTGGCGGTAATCTCGAACAGGGCATCCTTCATCAGCATGTCCTCGGGCACCAGGGGGAGGGCCGCGCCGGTGTGCATGAGGTCCTCCACCCGCAGGAGCAGCTTCTTACCCAGGGAACCGCCCGGATGGAACATGGCGAAATCTTCGGCCCTGAAGCCCCGCTTGACCAGCAGGGCGACCGCCAGGGCATCACCCATGGCCAGCGTGGCGGTGGTGGACGCTGTCGGCGCCAATCCCAGGGGGCAGGCCTCCTCCTTGACGGACACATCCAGGAAGACATCGCTGCTGCGGGCCAGGGCCGAGGCAGGGTTGCCGCTCATGGCCACCAGGCGGGCGCCCAACCGTTTGATCACCGGCAGGATGCGCAGCACCTCCTCGGTCTCCCCGCTGTTGGAGATGGCGATGACCACATCGCCGGTCATGATCATCCCCAGGTCGCCGTGGATACCCTCGGCGGGATGGAGGAAAAAAGCGGGGGTTCCGGTGGACGCCATGGTGGAGGCGATCTTCTGGCCGACCAGCCCCGATTTGCCCATGCCGCTCACCACCACGCGCCCCTTGCTCGACAGTATCAAGTCAACCGCCCGCTCAAACGACGCATCGATCCGATCCATCATGGCCAAAAGCGCCTCTGCCTCGGTCCGTATCACCCGCCGCGCTTCTTCTTGAACCATTCGTTCTGCTCCTGCATGTAGAAATAGGCAACGCCGCTTCAAAGGAAACGGCCCTCAGCGGGTACAGTACCCGAAGACCATGCCAGTAAATACTAAATCAGGGAAAATAGCAACCACCTTGCCTCGTGCGCTGTGACACGAAACAAGGCAACAAATAGCCCCCTCCCCCTTGTGGGGAAGGGCTCGGGTGGGGGGGAGGTTGCCACAAAGAATCAGGCGTTACAGCCCCCTCCCCCAGCCCCTCCCACAAAAGGAGGGGGCTGTACCAAAAGGCACATGTTGCACCGTCCGAACTCCCTGATCGGATGCAATGTCCTCGCGATGCTCCCTTGAAATATTTCCATTTCCAGGTACTATGCCGTGTCGGGGTGGGGCTTGCGCATCAGGTAGGTGGCGT
>DATBXI010000328.1:0-4455 GCA_036514355.1 Desulfuromonadaceae bacterium | reverse complement strand
GCATAGTCCCACCTGCCGTTGGGGGTGTTGCCCGACGGGTCAAAGGGGTTCTCCACCGGCATGTACTCGTGGGGGAACCACAGGTCCCCGCCCGCGGTGCTGCTGGGGGTAATCTGGGCGTTCACATAGGTGTACCAGAGGGGGTCCGTGCTTTGGGTCGACGGTGTGTGTTTATAGCCCGTCACCGCTGCCGGGAAGACATTCTTTGCCGCGGCTAAGGGGACGTTAGCGTCGTTCACGAAGGACTTGTCCTGGATCACCAGGGGAATCCCGTAGCGGTACACGCCGCCTCCCGCAACAGCGCCGCCCGCTCCCTGCACCACGGTGGACTGGTCCGGCAGGAGCTTCGCATTGGTCGGGTTGGCGCCCGCCACGTTGGTACCCGCGATCATGTCCTCCTCGAACTGGTCGTACAACAGATAGGGCGCTGCCATGCCGGCATACACGTTTATGCGGGTGGTCCCCCAGGCGTGGTCATGGTAGAACATCAGTCGGGCGCTCTGCTGGTTGGTGTAGTAGTACGTCCCGATCCCGTCGTTGGCGGCTGGCGTGAAGCACTTGCCGCCGGTACCGATGCAGGGAACGGCCACGCCGTTCACCGTGGAGCCGTTGACCATGTCGGGTACGTTCTGGAACGCGGCGCCCTTCTGGTACGCGGCCCCCCCCGCGGCAGCGACGGTGTCACCGGCCGGGGTGATCCACTGGTGGGGCGTGCCGTCGCTGATCCAGGGGGTGAGGCCGCCGTGGAGATGGATGGTGGAGCGATTGTGGTTGAATTTTGCGGTACCGGGCCCCATGCCGGCCCCCATGATGGTTTCGTCAACCGGGATGGGGAGGTTGCCCAGGGTGCCCTTGCCGAGCTCGTTGAATACCTTGAGGCGCACGGGTTTCCCGTTGCTGCCCACTCCCGCTGGCTTGGTCGGATCATATCGTTTCGCGATGATTGCCACCCCCAGGTACTGGGCGGACGGATCCGCGCCCTTCCAGTAATAGCCCCTGAGCTTGGTTGTGGCGGGCAGGTCGGAATGCATCTGCAGCGTGAATTGTTTCATCCCGATCTCGTAATAGTCCGATCCCGGGTACGACGTCGTGTCTGGCGTGGCAACCGGAATGTACTGCCCCAGACCGTTTGCATTCGCGGCCCCCAGGCCGGGCAGCTTGTCGACAAATTTTCTGATGTTCGGGCTTTGCGAGAAGTTGGCCTTTGTGTAATCCACGGCCGGATTGAATCCGATACCGGGCGGATACAGCGGATTGCTCGCCGCGGCCACGACCATGGGTGCGAACAGAATGGCCATGGCCGATAGCAACGTGCTCCATACATGCACATGCTTGTTCATTGTGGAACCCCCTTGTCTGCTTTGTCAGGAGCAGCAACATCTGCCCCGGTTGCAGTCTGCGGCCGTTGCCGCTCTTCTATGACCTTTTCAAGTTGCTTTTTGGCCTCTCTTCTTCTTTTCAGCAACTCAGCTCTTTGGGCGCGCGCCCTGGTTGCAGCCGACGACTCCCGGCTTTGCACGCCCAGGTCTTTGTTTACGGAAGATGAGTCCGGTTCCGCATTGGTTACCTCTATTCCCCAGAAAAGGGCGGTTACCGCCGCTAAGAACGTCATAACGAACAGAAGTCTAACCCTGCGCATTCTCTGCCTCCTTTCCAGTAGTTCGGGTGAGATGATCTTCCCCGTGGTGCCGATTCGTGTCTAGCCGACCTTTTGTCTGCTCATGATGCTCACCTCCATGTATGATGAATTTCGAATTCTCGCCTGAATCCACTGGGGTCATTTGGTGCTGGCTGCCTTCTGGTTCAAGGCCGCACGTGCCTGCATCAATTGCATCCAACTCTGCACCCTGCCTATGACCCTTTGGGTGCTTTCATCCGCCACTTTGTTTGCGGCTATTCTATTGACCTCGTCGTTTATCATTTGCTCCTGCTGGGCCAGGGTGATCCCGGTTGCAGAAGCGGACGAATCGGAAACCGGGGGCTGGCTAGGAGGCGTAATGACGGGGGGCGGAGCCTGGGCTATGGAAGAAACGGGCTCGGGGATGCTGGGCGGAATTGTGGAAGAAGCCGACGCGGAGGCGCCGGACGCGCCGGTTGTCGAAGATGCTGCACTGGACGGGGTTGGCGAAGATGCCATCATGGGAGGGAGGGCTGGGGATGTGGAGGAAGAGGAAGCCCCACCAGACGTGCTTGCCTGGGCTGTCGGAGGGGGCGCAATGATGGGGGCGCTGATCTGCGGCAGCGAATACACCAGTGTGGCATCGGCGGTGCCATCGGATTCGGCCGCGAGTTTAGTTTTGCCTTTGCTCTCTTTGCTCTCTTTGCTCTCCTCGTTCGCCTGCTGTGCCTGCTCGGCCTGTGCTGCCGGGGCTGCCTGGGGCACTGGCGGGGAAACGCGGACCTGGTTCGCCGGGTGGGCCGGCCGGGAAACGCGGGGCGGCGGCATCGCCGGGAGGACCGGTTTGGCATCGCTGCTTCCGTCATATTCGATCACGATGCTGTCGGCGTCTTCGTGGACAATAAATTCCGCCGCGACTGCGGCGCCCATTGCTGCACAAAAAAAACTGCACGTGAGGATTCCTGTCATTGTTTTCATACGTGCCTCCTGTCTTCTGTGACTGGGCGGGCGGCAGAACATAGCGCCGAGGCCGGGAGTGCCTTTACGTCGACATCATGTTCGCGTTCCGCGCCGGTCATTTCGCGACCTCAAGAAGCTCCACCTCGAATACAAGGGTGGCGCCCGGCAGGATGAGATCGCCCGCACCTTCATCGCCATAGGCGGTGGCCGGCGGACAGACCAGCTTGGCCTTGCCGCCCGCCTTCATCTTCTGCAGCCCCTCGGCCCAGCAGTTGATGGCGCCTTCCAGCCGTACATCGACCGGTGCGCCGTGCATGGTTGAATTGTCGAACTCTTTCCCATCGGGGAATGTGCCGCGGTAATTGACCTTTACCGTGTCCTTGGGGCCCGGAACGGCTCCGGCGCCCTCTTTCAGCGGGAGATAGATCAGGCCGGAATCCGTCTTGATCGCGCCCTTTTCCTTGGCAACCCCGTCGAGAAAATCCCTGTTCGCGGCGATCAGCTTCTCACCCTGGGCCTTGCGGCGTGCCCTGGCCAGGTCCCGGACTTTTTCGCCATAGGCGGCGATTTCCACTTCCGGCTTCCTGCCGGCGCCGGCGTCCGTAAGCCCCTGTTTGACCCACTCCAACTCGGCAGGGGAGAGACTGAACGGTGAAAGCTCCTGGTTGAGGATCAGGCCGATGGTGTAGAGGGTCTTCTGATCCTCTGTTTTGGGTGCGTCCGCGGCAAACGCAGGGACGGCGAGCAAGGCGACCAGGACCGCAATGAGGAATCTGTGCATGTTCAACTCCTTGCCAGTGGGATAGGGGGAGACCGGGGGTGTCCGGCCACTTTTATCCGCCTGCTGAAACATTAATAAAAATTGGTTGCAGATCCGTATGTGCAAGCCCCACACCAAACATTTTTTTACCGTAATATCAGTATGTTGCAGCTAACAAACCGGCGTACGTGTCGTTGAATTTTCTTACTGCCTGTAAATTGCACGGACAACGCAGGCCAGCGGTATAAGATCACGACAGCATACACTGCATAGTTCTAACAGACTGTTTTAACTACGAAATTTAATCCAAGACCTTTCCCTCCCCTCCCTCTCTCCATCTCTCTCCCAGAGGGGGAGAGTGCACAATTCACCCTCTCCCTGTGGGAGAGGGTGGCCGAAGGCCGGGTGAGGGGGGAGGGTCGGGGTGGGGATGGGGGTAGGTAATCCGATGCAGGGAGAATTTGAGCGGAAGAATGATTGATACTCGTGAGGAAATTGAATGGCTCAGCGATGGGGTGCGAAAACGGTGAGGCAGGGGGTATGGTGAGGCAGGTTCTGAATCGTCACTGAAAGGGAACTACGCGGGGAGGGAAAACATTGTCAACGCATTCTGCGTGGTCCGGGCGGCCACATCTGCGGGCAATGCCCCCCGGATGCGCGCCACGGCAGCCAGCACCTCGGTCAGGTAGGCCGGCTGGTTTGGCTGCCCCCTGAAGCGCTGGGGCGTCAGGTCGGGGGCGTCGGTCTCCAGCACGAGGCGCTCCAGCGGCAGTTCGCCCGCCAGTCGGGCCGGGCGGACCGCGTTGTCCCACGTGACAGTCCCGGAGATGGAGATGAGGAAGCCGAGCCGGATGAACTGCCGCGCCATCTCGACGGAGCCGGAGAAGGCATGCATGATCCCCCCCGGCCGGCCCGCCTTCTCCTCCCCGAGGATCTGCAGGGTGCGCTGGAAGGCCCGGCGGCAGTGGACCAGCACCGGCAGCCCCAGGGAGGAGGCCAGGCGCAGCTGCTCCCGGAAGGCGCGTTCCTGAATGTCGAGGGAAATGGGGTAGAGCGGATCGAGGCCGATCTCGCCGATGGCGACACCGGCGGGAGCCAGGTCGGCCAGGCGCTGGAG
>DATBXI010000327.1:0-12173 GCA_036514355.1 Desulfuromonadaceae bacterium | reverse complement strand
CTTCATTGAAAAAGCAGCGGTAATCCACCAAAAACGGGTATCACCATGTCTGAGGAACTCCTTGCCCATTTCGCGGTTCGGCGCCTGGCCATTCTCGACGAGAACGGACAGTGCGACGAGGCGCTCATGCCTCCCCTCGCCGATGCGGAGATCCGGCGCATGTACGAGCTGATGGTGCTGGCGCGTACCTTTGACCAGCGGGCCGTGGCCCTCCAGCGCGAGGGGCGGCTCGGCACCTATCCCCCCAGCCTGGGGCAGGAGGCGGCCCAGGTGGGGAGCGCGTTGGCCCTTTCCGCCGGCGACTGGGTCTTTCCCGCCTTCCGCGAGATGGGGGTCCAGCTTGCCCTGGGGCTTCCCCCCCACCAGGTCTTACAATACTGGGCCGGCGACGAACGGGGGCAGGTGACGCCGGAACAGCTCAACCTCTTCCCGGTCAGCGTTTCGGTCGGAACCCACATCCCCCATGCGGTGGGGGCGGCCATGGCCGCCCGCTACCGGAAAGACCCCATTGCTGTTGCGGCTTATTTCGGCGACGGCGCCACCTCCAAGGGTGATTTCCACGAGGGGCTCAACATGGCCGGCGTGTTCCGGCTGCCTGTGGTCTTCATCTGCCAGAACAACCAGTGGGCCATCTCCATACCGCTCCAGGGGCAGACCGCGGTCCCCACCCTGGCGCAGAAGGCCATTGCCTACGGTTTCGAGGGGGTGCAGGTGGACGGCAATGACGTGTTCGCCGTCTACAGCGCCACCCGGGAGGCCCTGGAGCGGGCGCGCAGCGGCGGGGGACCGACCTTCATCGAATGCCTCACCTACCGCATGGCCGACCATACCACCTCGGACGATGCCGGGCGCTACCGGTCGGCCGAGGAGGTGGCTGCCTGGGCCGCCAGGGACCCGATCCTGCGGCTGGAACGCTTCATGGCGCTTCACGGCCAGTGGGACGAACGGGTCGGTGACGAGGTCAGGACGGGGGCGGCCGCAACGGTGGATGAAGCGGTGCGGGCCATGGAGGCCATTTCACCGCCTGCGACGACGGAGCTGTTCGATCATGTCCTGGGGCTGCCCGGCCCCCGGCTGGCCCGGCAGCGGGAGGAATACTGACATGGCCCAGCTCACCATGGTACAGGCCATCAATCTGGCGCTGGCCCAGGAGATGGAGCGGGACGACCGGGTCGTCATCCTCGGCGAGGACGTGGGGCGGGACGGCGGTGTGTTCCGCGTCACGGAAGGGCTGCTGGAGCGTTTCGGGGCCGAGCGGGTGATGGACACCCCCCTGGCGGAATCCGCCATCGTGGGCGCGGCCGTCGGCATGGCGGCCTACGGCCTGCGGCCCGTGGCCGAGATCCAGTTCATGGGGTTCATCTATGCCGCCTTCGACCAGCTGTTCACCCATGCCGCCCGGCTGCGCTCCCGCTCCCGGGGGCGCTACAGCTGCCCGCTGGTGGTGCGCACTCCCTACGGCGGCGGCATCAAGGCGCCGGAGCTGCACGAGGAGAGCATGGAAGCGCTCTTCTGCCAGATCCCCGGCCTCAAGGTGGTGGTGCCGTCCGGGCCGTACACCGCCAAGGGGCTGCTCATTTCCGCCATCCGCGACCCGGACCCGGTCCTGTTCCTGGAACCGACCCGGCTCTATCGGCTGATCAGGGAGGAGGTGCCGGAGGCGGAGTACGCCATTCCCCTGGGACAGGCCCGGGTGGCGCGGGCAGGGAACGCAGTGACGGTGGTCGCCTGGGGGAGCATGCTGGAGCGGACCCTGAAAGCGGTGGAGGGGTATGACGCCGAGGTGATCGACCTGCTCACCCTGCACCCGCTGGACAGCGAGACAATCATTGCCTCGGTCAGGAAGACCGGACGGGCGGTCATCGTCCACGAGGCGGCCAAGAGCGGCGGCCTGGGCGCCGAGATCGCCGCCACCCTGGCCGAGGAGGCGATCCTCCACCTGCGGGCACCGGTGCTGCGGGTAACGGCCCCGGATGTGCCGGTGCCGCTGGCCAGGCTGATGGACCATTACCTGCCGTCGGTGGAACGGATACGGGCGGCGCTGGACGAGGTGCTGCGGTATTAGACCCTATGGGACCTATATGTCCCATAAGTCTTATGGGTCCTGCCTGGCAAAGGAGAATCCATGCCCCATGAATTCAAGCTCCCCGACCTGGGGGAGGGGATCGTTGAGGTCGAGCTGCGCAAATGGCTGGTAGGGGAGGGTGAGCGGGTCGCCGAACATCAGCCCCTGCTGGAGGTGGAGACCGACAAGGCGGTGGTTCAGGTGCCCGCGCCCCAGGGGGGCATTGTGAGCGCTCTCCTCCGGCACGAGGGGGAGACGGTCAGGGTGGGCGAGACGCTGCTCACCATTGCCGGACCGGAGGAGGAGAGGGAGCGGCCCCGGCCGGCCGGCATCGTCGGCGTGCTGCCCGAAGCAGCGGAAGAACAGCGGGGCAAGGCCACTGGGGATATTCTGGCCACGCCGCTGGTGAGGAAACTGGCCCGGGAGCGGGGCATCGACCTGGGCGCCATACAAGGGAGCGGCCCCCGCGGCAGCATTGTTCCCGAGGACCTGGAGCGGGCAGGGGGCGCGGCCCGGCCGCAGGGAGAAGAGTTCGGCCCGGTGGAGCGGCTGCCGCTGCGCGGCATCAGGCGTACCATTGCCCGCAACGTGCTGGCCGCCCAGCGGGTCACGGCCTTTGTCACCACCATGGAGGAGGCGGACGTTACCGAGCTAGGGGAACTGCGGGATCGCGAGCAGCATGAGGTGGAGAGCCGCGGCACCCACCTGACCTTTCTCCCCTTCTTCATCAAGGCGGCCCAGCATGCCCTCAGGGATCATCCCCTGCTCAACGCCGCCATCGACGAGGGAGGGGAGGCAATCATCCTCAAGCGGCATTTTCACTTCGGCATTGCTGTGGAGACCGCCGACGGCCTGATGGTGCCGGTCATCCGTGATGTGGACCGCAAGAGCATCCTGGAACTGGCGGCGGAGATCCAGGAACTGGGCAGGAAAGCCCGAGAGCGAACCATTACCCTGGACGAGTTGCGGGGCAGCAGCTTCACCATCACCAACTACGGCCATTTCGGCGGCACCTTTGCCACCCCGATCATCAACTGGCCGGACGTGGCCATCCTGGGCTGCGGCCGCATCGTCGAACGGCCCTGGGTTCACCGGGGAGAGATCGTTATCCGCAGGGTGCTGTCCCTCTCGCTCACCTTCGACCACCGGGTGACCGACGGCGCCGATGCGGCCCTGTTCCTGGGCAAGGTGGTGCGGTACCTGGAGGACCCGGCCCTGCTGTTCATCGAGAGTCTGTGAAACGGGATGCAGGAGGGGCTAGTGTCCCGTGCGGCTAGTTCATACTCATAATTCCGGCTCTTTTGGCCGCTGCCGACGTTGCGGCCCCTTGATGTAGGCCCTGCTACACCTGCGTCGCCGCGCCTTGGCAGCAACCAAAATTGCTCGAAATTACTTCCCATGACTAACCGCACGGGACACTAGAATTCCTTGAGGTTGCTGAACTCTCCCCAGGCCAGAAAGTATTCCGGCGCAAGGGTGTAATCGTAGAGATTGTCCATTATGTTGAAGTGCTTCTTCTCTTCATCGGCAAGCCGCAGCAGCAGGTGCGCGGTTTCGGGGGTGCTCTCCTTGCCGGCGGCCTCCTCATAGAATCTGACGCTGTCGGCCTCTATTTTCCTGGCATACTGGTACCCGTCCCGGGATTTGTGCAGGCTGCCGGCGATGTGCTTGTCCTTCACCAACTCCTCGAACAGATTTTTCGCATCTTCCAGTACCCTGGAATCGGTCATTGTCCAGTTCGACTCCGTTTTAATGGCCTGGATGATGTCGTAATGTTTTTGCTCGTCCGCCGCCAGGCTGGTGAGAATCGCTTTCAGCCCGACCACCTCGGTCTCGTCGGCCAGTTTTTCGTAAAACGCCTTGCCGTCCAATTCCATCTTCATGGCGAAATCAAAGGTATTCATACGCGCTGTCCCCCTCTGCCGATCAATTCGTTGTACCAAGTGTACCAGCAATGATCCGGTCCACAACTACGGACCACAGGGGCGAGCGCCGAGCGGAGGTGGCAGTTGCCTGCAATTGCCTACAAAAAAGGGCTAACCCGTTCCCCGGATCAGCCCTTCGTGTGTTCCACGCACGCACGAGTTATTTTTTCTGTTCCAGTTCAAACAGCTTGGTGTTCTTGCTGACGGCACGCTCCGCTTCCTTGGCCGCTGCCTCGGCTTTCGCGGCGGCTGCCTCTGCTCTGGCCACGTCGCTCTCCGCCTTTTTCACGTCAACCGCAACCTTGCTTGCCATGTCATGGGCCTGCTTGGCCACTTCCTGGGCAGAGTTCACGGCACTCCTGTTTGCTTCCGTCATTTTGTCCAACTGGTTCAACCTGGATTCAATCTTGCTCAGACGGTCGTTTATTGGGTCGAGTTGCTGTTGCACATAGGTTTCGGTTGCGCAACCCGATGCCAGGAGCACTGTCGCGGCGCATACGATAAATCCCTGATGTCTCATGGTTACTCCCCCTTCCTCGGGGCATTCCCACGCACCCCGATCTTCAGCCATTATCTTTTTAGTGCGTCCTCCATTCTCATCTCTCTGTTACCCATCTGACTTATTATTTAACTCCGGCTGGCATAAGTCAACACAGCCGCGGCATTTCCCAGCTTACCGGACCCATTACCAGGAGACATCAACGGGCATACCACTTTGTTTCGCCACGGCAAGCGCAAGCTTCTCCGGATCAACCCTGGTAATCAGCCCCTTGCGGACCAGGAAATCATATGCCGCGCGATACCCGTCCCCCTCCGGGCCGCCATGCAGCTCGATCATCACCCGCCCGTCGACAAGCGCCGCCTTGATCGGCTGCCGGACGATGGCCACCCTGGTGCCGATGCGGGCCTGCCGGAAAAGTAGGGGAATGTCTTCCGGATAGAGGTGGATGCAGCCATGGCTGACCTTTCTCCCGATACCGAACGGCCGGTTGGTTCCGTGGATGAGAACGGTGCCGATGGAGAGCCTGAGGGCGTGAGTGCCGAGCGGGTTGTCCGGTCCGGGAGGCATGACGGCGGGAAGTTCCGGCCGTTGCTGTTGGATCGAACGGGGCACATGCCATGCCGGGTGGATGATTTTCTGGATAATGCGGTAGGTCCCGGTGGGGGTCTCCCACCCCTCGTCGCCGATCCCGATGGGAAAGGTGACGGCCAGGCTCGGATGCCCGGGGGGGAAGTAGTAGAGCCTCATCTCCGAGATATTGATGACGATCCCCTGGCGCCGGGGAACGTCCGGGATGATCCAAAGGGAAGGGATAACGACCGTGGTACCCGGATAGGGGAGAATGGGATCGACAACCGGATTGGCGGCAACAATGGCGTTGTAGCCGAGGTCGTAGGTTCGGGCGAGTTCGATGAGCGAGTCGCCAGGCTTGGTGACATGGGTCGCGACGGTGCCGATGATGTCTCCGTGCAGGTAATACTCGGCGGCGCCGGCGCAGCGGGGCGGAAACAACAGCGATGCGGCGAACGCAAGGGAGAGGCCGGTTGACCGTACGATGTTCCAGAGCATGTCTGCACCATGAAAAGGGCTTACGTCCTCTACTGACAGGGCATGCGAGTTGCTATTTCAGGCGCGATTCGCTACCATTAATTCCATCTTTGCACTGCCGGAGCCCCTGTGATCCATCCACCGCACATATCCACGAGAGCCCTGATCCTGCCCGTGGCCGGACTCCTCCTGCTGTTGGGAACGGCAGGCCCGCTTTCGGCGGCCTCCCTGCTGGCGGACAAGGTGGTTGTGCTGAAACGGGAACGGCTCCTGATGCTGCTGAAGGGGGGCGAGATCCTGAGACGCTACCGGGTGGCGCTCGGCCGGCAGCCGCTTGGCCGGAAATTCCGCCAAGGGGACGGCAAGACCCCCGAAGGGCTCTACGTGCTTGACCGCCGCAACGCGGCCAGCAGGTTTTACCGCTCGTTGCACATCTCCTATCCGAATGCGGCGGATGTCGCCCTGGCCAGAAGGTGCGGCGTGGACCCCGGCAGGGACATCATGATCCACGGCCTTCCCCGCGGTTTTGAAGAGCTCGGCAGCGCCCACACCGCCAGAAACTGGACAAAGGGGTGCATCGCGGTTTCCAACGGGGAGATGGATGAGATCTGGCACCTGGTACCGGACGGCACCCCCATCGAGATCAAGCCGTAATCCGGGTGACACACTCCTTCCGTTTGTGCCGAGCCTGTGCCGGCGGCATCGAGGATGATCGCAATCGCTTCAACGTGACGAGAGAGTGAAACGGCAGCCAGATTCTGGCTGCCGGTCCATACGTCCACGCATCGGGCGAGGCTTCAATGAGGAGTTCCTCTGTCTCGACGCAGGCCAACTTACTCGGATAAACCGCGATTGAGGAGAATCTTCACCTCGACGCGGCGATTCTCTGCTTTTCCCTGTTTCGTTTCATTTGAGGCGACAGGCCGGGACATGCCCAGGGCCGCCGGGGAAAGCACGCGGGAGATCTGAACCCCGCACGATTTCCGCAGGTATGCGGCGACGCTTTCGGCGCGGCGGTCGCTCAGTTCCTGATTGTAATCGGCGCCTCCCGACGCATCCGTGTACCCCACCACCTGGATCATGTATCCCTTGATGCCCTTTGCCTGGTCAGCCAGAGCCTTCAGGTCAGCCTTGGCCTTGTCCGAAAGTTTTGCGCTGTTCACGGCAAAAAGCACCGAGGTCTCGCCTTTCACATCGTATTCCTTGAGATCGCTCAAACGCTTTGCCAAGGCGGCGTCTGCTTCCTTTCCCTCCTCAATCGCCTGCTGGCTCTCCTTGATCTGCTGTTGGGGCATTGCCAGGGCTGCCTGGATGTCACTGGCTCTTTTCAGGTCATCGGGTGAGAACTTGATGCTCTTCGCGATGGTCTGGTCACCTTTTGACTCGGCATCAACCTCGACTCGCAGGCCCGGCACCAGGGCCGCCATGCTCATCTTATCCCTCCGGATGCCGATCAGGCCCTTGACCAGGTGGATCTTTGTGGCTTCGGTGAGAGTGATCTTCACATTTCCCGTTGCGTCGCGCACAACCATGATCTCGCCATCGCGGCTCACGATCGGGCCCTTGATGGTGACTTCCTTTGCCTCGGTCTCGGCGTGCGCCAGGTTGGCCGTGCACAGTACCGCCAGACAGAAAAACGCGGCGAATATTTTTGTAATGAATCGAAAACTTTTCATGATTTTCTCTCCTTTGCTGTTGTTATGGCTGTAAATCCGGAACTTCTGCAAGACGTTCATTTCCTCCTTTCTGCCAAGGTTGGATGCCGTTGAGTTGTGGCAATCCAGGCTGGACGCAGTTTGCTCTCCCGCATTCGTGCATTTGTGGGACGATGTTAACAGTATCAGGCTATCCGGCTTTGTAAAGGAGCGCTGCCACTTTTGCAGGTCGCCCGGAACAAGGCCCAGTGAAAACCGGGAATTGTGCTTGCAGGACACCGAACAGCACGCGGCACACTCTGCTGACCATCGGTATGAATGAAGCTGATGGGAGCTCCGGATGACGCTACAGATGCAGGGGAAAACAAGTGCAGGACAGGAGGACGATGTGGAGGAAACTATCCGCTATGTCGGTCAGGACTTCGTGGCAGCCCGGAAAAAAGCACGACCCCTGCCGTTCGAATCCTTGTTGGGGCGCCCCACGTGTTTTGAATGTCTGATCGACGCCAGTTCGTCATTACTGAATATTCGGGTTCTGCCGAACGAATCGCACGCCGTGATGCGGGCAAAAGCCCGTATCCCTTTACCCCTGATTTCCGGCTCTGCCATGACGGTGAACGCATCATCATCGGAAAGAATATAGATCTGGTCTCCCGGACCGAGAACCGTGGCCTCATTAAGTTGCATGTGATCCCCCTTGACAAGTATTACCTGTGTTTAACGTAAGTTGATGCATTGTCAAGCGGACCGGTGAAAAAAAGAGCCCTTCACCGTGGAGGTAAAGGGCTCTTTTTACATTCTCAGCATCGGAGGCGGGGGACGCATCATTGTAAAAGTGAAGCGCACCTCTGCATTTCAACGGTCAGCAGGTCGATTTCCATGGGCTTGGATACATACCCGTCAAAGCCGAGGCTCAACAGTTTCTCCCGGTCCTCCCGCAACGCATGTGCGGTCAGGGCGATGATCGGCGTACGGATACCCCCACTCGTTTCACGTTCACGAATGATCCGCGTGGCCTCGATGCCATCCATGACCGGCATCTGGACGTCCATCAGGATGATGTCCACCCCGCCCTTTTCCCATGTTTCTACCGCTTCCCTGCCGTCTCTGGCCGTTTCCAGGGTATGCCCCTTTGTTCGCAGGAGTTTCACGGCAACGTTTCGGCTTATCTCATTGTCTTCAACCAACAGAATACGCAGGGGAGGGCCTTGCCACTCCATGTCGCTGTCGTGTCCCCTGTGGCCATGCCAATCCGTGCCGGCAGCGCTTGTGACAAAGGGAATCTCGACATGAAACGTGCTGCCGCTGCCGGCAGCGCTTTCGGCCCATATCCTGCCCCCCATCAAGTCCGTGAGCTTGGTGCATATGGAGAGCCCGAGGCCGGTTCCGCCATGCTTCCGTGATATGGAAGCGTCAGCCTGACTGAAGGGGGTAAAGATCCGCCCCATGGACTCCGGCAGGATACCGATGCCGGTGTCGGCCACGCTGAATGTGAAAACCGCATTCGTGCCGTTTTGCCCGCATATGTCGACCGATACGATGATCGACCCCTTTTCGGTGAATTTTACGGCATTGCCCACAAGGTTGAGCAGGATCTGTTTCAACCGGAACTGGTCTCCCATCAGGTTGTCGGGGATTTCGGCCGGTATATGGGTTGTGATGGTGAGGCCTTTGGCATGGATCCGGGATATCTGGGTCTTGATGATATCGTTGATACTGCCGCGCAGGCTGAATGGTATCTGTTCCAGCTCGATCCTGCCCGCCTCGATCTTCGACAGGTCAAGCACATCGTTGATGAGTGACAGCAGGCTGTCGGCGGAGATCTGGATTGCCTCCAGGTATTCCTTCTGGTCATCCGTGAGTTCCGTGTATCCCAAGAGTTCGGCCATGCCCATGATGCCGTTCATGGGGGTGCGGATCTCGTGGCTCATGTTGGCCAGGAACTCGCTCTTTGCCTGATTGGCCGCGTCGGCTTCCCGGGTCCGCACCGCCAATTCGCCATTCAGTCGCTCCAACTGGATCTGCGCCTGCTTGCGTTCGGTGATGTCCCGTGCCGTGGCGTATGTCAGCCCTTCGGCTGCATTGAAAACCGCTCGCCAGGAGAGCCACAGGGCCGTGCCGTCATGGCACAGGTAACGGTTCTCGAAGTTGACGGAGAAGCCGCGCTGAAGCTGCCGTGCCATCTCGTCAAGCGTCGATTGGCGGTCGTCGGGATGCACGAATTCCACGAATGGCTTTGCCAGCAGTTCTGCTTCCGAATATCCGAGCGTTTGCAGGCAGGCGGGGTTCACCTTCTTGAAACACCCATTGGGATCGGCGACGGCCATCAGGTCCGAGGAGGTGGTGAAGAACTTGCAATACTGCTCGCGCTCCGCCTCCAGCTGCTTGCGCTCGGTCATGTCAAAGGCAATGCCGATCACATATTCAGGTCTTCCCGTGTTATCGGTAAGGACCGTGCTGGTCCAGGCCAGATGGCGCTGTTGCCCATCCTTGGTGATCCAGCAGTTCTCGAAGTAGTCGAGATCTTTTTCCACGTTCAACTGGTTCCACGCCTGGCGCACCGGTTCCATATCCTCGGGGGGCAACAGGAAATCCCACACCGTTTTGCCCAAGGCCTCAGACGATGAGTACCCCGACAGTTCCTCGCTGAAGCGGTTGAAATACACGATGCCGGCGTCCGGGTCCTGGATCAGGACCACTGTCCGCACGGTATCCAGCAGCGCTTTGTTGAGGGCGGACTCCTTTGCCAGCCGTTCCTCCGCCAATCTGCGGTTTTTTAACAGGGTGTTGATGATCCGTGAATTCAGCAGCGTGACCAGGACCATCATCACAACAAAGCAGGAGGTCAGGGCGATGGAACGCTGGTACGTCCTCTCGAGTCGGACCTGTGCCGATTTCTGGAGCCTGTTGGCTGCTTCCTGTAGTTTGGCTGCCCGCAACAGGATCTGGCTGATAAGCCTTTTTTCCAACTCCATATGAACGTGGCGGTTGGTACCGGTCCGCTTGAGCGCCTCACTGCTTGCAACGATGCGGTTAAATATCTCGATCGTGTCATCGAATGATTTCCGCAGCTCTTCCAGGATTGCCCGGTTATCCGCGTTACCCGGCCGCGCGACAGCCTGCTTGATCAGGAGATCCGTATGATGTGATTTTTCGGACCACTCTCTTTGTGCACGCTCTTCGCGATACAGCAGGAACTCATCCCGGAGCGAGGCCCGCTCGGCAAGGGAGGACCGGATGGTGTCTGCCAGGAAATAATCGTCCCTGGCTTCCCGTGCCGTACCGAATGACCAGAAAAGTGCCGGAATCATGAGGACGAGGACACCCACCGAAAACATCGAACTGCGTTTGAGCGTGCCGGAGATGTCCATGACGGTCACCTCGTTATCCGCACAGCGGTTTCCGCCACGGTCGCCAGGTCGGCCTTGCCCTCGAGCATCGACTGCAAGGCCGCTTTCCCATAGGTGTGCATCAGCGGCCGCACGTCAAGCCCCTCTTGCGCAAAATAGCCGTTTGCCACTGCAATATGGACAAGGGCACAGTTGGGTTGGGGCGTGTATGCCAAGGTGATTTTGCGCGGTGGTTGCGTTTGTGGCGGAGAGGACTTGCGGCAGGCGACGATTGCCGACAAAAAAATCAACAGGATGATGCCTCTTCGCATGGTAGCCTCCCTCATCTGCAGGTCAGATGTTTAATGAGAGAATTTCGTATACAATAAACCATGTTTGTCGACAAAACTATACAAAAGTTAAATTCACTATTTAGCTCGATTTTGTCCTTTGGATACTGCGAGGGAGGACCAGGCTGAGAACACCAATGTTGCCGAGGCGGCAAATGGAGTATGAGGTTCTACGGGAACTACGCGGAGGGCTCGTGTACCAAAAGGTTTGCAGAATTGACCACTGTTTGCAGCGCACCGTCCAAGGTACTCAGCAGACGGTCTTCATCCGGGCCGGCCGATTTGGCCAAGGCCTGTTCCAGCTCATGTGCCAGCATGAAGACTTCGTCGGCCGCCAGAGTGCTGGCGATTCCTTTCAAGGAATGAACGCGATGCAAGGCTTCAGTGCGGTTGCTCTGGAGTATCAACGTACGCAGTTCCTGCGCCGCCTGACCATCTCGCTGGGCAAAATTCAGTATCACTTGACGGTAGAACATGTGGTTACCACACAGATGAGCCAGACCGGATTTCAGGTCAAAGCCTTCCAACGTTTCCGGCAGGCTGGTTGCTGCTCCCTGCTTGTCCATGCGAGCCGCACTTGGGGAGGCGACCGTGCGTTGGCGCGGCTGAATCCAATTGGCCAGAACCGCATAGAGTTGGTTGGGGGCGATGGGCTTGCTCAAATAATCATTCATGCCGGCGGCAAGGCACTCTTCGCGCACTCCCCTCATGGCATGGGCGGTCATGGCGATGATCGGCAGACCGTCAAAACGATTGTACTGGCGGATGATGGCAGTGGCCTCGTAGCCGTCCATGATCGGCATCTGGATATCCATGAGCACTAACTCGTATTCCTGGCGGGAAATCGCGGCAACGGCTTCTTGCCCGTTGTTGACAATGTCCAGGACCAGCCCGGCTTCAGCAAGAAGCTCGGCAGCGACCTGTTGGTTCAGTGGATTGTCCTCGACCAGCAGGATACGGGCGCCGCAGACATGGCCCAGCCGCTCCGGGCAGACATCGGCCGGGGCTCGGGTCGGGTAGCTTTGCCGGGCATCCTGACCGAAATTCTGCATAATGGTATCGAAAAGCAGTGACGGACTGACCGGCTTCATCAGCAGGGTATGTATGCCGACGTTCTCGGCCTGATGCATCACTTCCTCCCGGCCGAAGGCGGTCACCATGATGATTACGGGAGTCTGGCCAAGTTTTCGATCGTCGTGCATGTGCCGCACCGTCTCGATGCCATCCATGCCGGGCATGTGCCAATCTATCAGCATCAGGTCGAATGGCTTGACGCCTGCCGCCTGTTCGAGGGCGGCGA
>DATBXI010000326.1:0-2906 GCA_036514355.1 Desulfuromonadaceae bacterium | reverse complement strand
CCCGATCACCATGCCGACACCGACCCCCGGGACCCCGGTGAGAAAGCTCTATCTGGCCGAGCGCGCCGACCAGTTCGGCAGGCTCACCCTGACCATCAACGGCGTGGACTATATGACGGCGATCAACGACTTCGTCCGCCTGAACGATACGGAGGAGTGGGAAATCTACAACCTCACGCCCGACGGGCACCCGATGCATCTGCACCAGGTTTCGTTCCAGGTCGTCAACCGGGAGGATCTGAACAAGTTCGGCACAACCACCCCCTTCAGCCCCCCCGAAGTTCCGCTGCCGATCAACTCGGCGGTCCCGGCGAACCTGTTCAGCCTGTCCGGACATATCACCCCTCCGGCGCCGAACGAAATCGCCTGGAAGGACACCCTCTTCATGGCGCCCGGCACGGTAACCAGGATCAGGGCCAAATTCGACATCCCCGGCCTCTACGTCTATCACTGCCACATCCTCTCCCACGAGGAAAACGACATGATGCGCTCGTACGCCGTTGTCACCCCGGTGAACTCGGTGACGCTGACAGCCGCCAATGACGGTTCCCTCACCACGGGGGCAGCGCAACAGGTGACCTTCACCGCAGCGGCCAAGACCGGTGTCAGCGCCTATCCCGACTCCAACGCCTATGAGTACCGCTTCAGCGTCATCCCGCCGAGCGGCGTGACCGCCGCCCAGCCCGACAACCTGGTCGGCATGGCCAAGAGCCTGTACGCGGCGCAAGGGTATTCACCGGTGCGCACGGCCACCTGGACGCCCCCGAAAGTCGCCGGCGACTATGTGGTGAAAGTCGAAGCCAAGCCCATGGGCACCGACCCCACAGCGAATTCGGGCGCAGTCGTCTCCACCACCCTCACGTACAAGGTCCTGGCTCCCATAGCCAGCGGCGACCTCAACGGGGACGGCAAGGTGGACATCGCCGACGCGTTGAAGGCGTTGCAGGCAAGCGTAGGCCTCGTCACCCTGACCGCTGCCGAACTGTCACGCGGCGATGTGGCGCCGCTGGTGGGCGGCGTACCTCAGCCCGACGGCGTCATCGATGTGGGCGACGCCATGGTGATCCTGAAAAAGTCGCTGGGGCTGGTGTCCTTCTGACGACATTGCCGGCAAGATGCCGCCCTCGCCATGGTGGGCAGGCCAACCACACATAAACGGAGAACATCATGAACATACACGCATTGAAATGGATTGTGACAGGTGCATTGCTTATGACGGGCGTTGCCGGCTGCAGCGGGGGTGGGGGCGGTTCCCCTGCCGCCACGGCAATTTCGGGGACCGCCGCGGCGGGGATACTGGCGAACGGTACGGCCAGTGTGTACGCCATCGACGCCAACGGAACGCGGGGCACAACGCCGCTGGTAACGGTACCCATCGACGCCAACGGCAAATACAGCGCGTCCCTCGGCACCTATAGCGGCGCCGTCCAGGTGGAGGTTACGGGCACCTATAGCGATGAGGCCACCGGGGGGCCGGTGAGCATCACAGCCGCCAAGCCGCTGCACGCCTTCCTGGATGTCGTGGACAACGGCGCCAACAACAACCGGGTCGTGTCGGTCACTCCGTTTACCGAACTCGCCTGGCGCAAGGCCAGCGCCAACGGCACCGCGGCGACACCGCCCGCGGCCATCGCAAGCGCCAATGCTCTGGTTAGCTCGATTTTCAGAATCAACAGCATCGTTGCGACCGAACCGGTCAGCCTCGACAACACAAGCATGGCCGGCGCCTCCCTGCAGGCGCAGGCGTATACCCTGGCATTGGCAGCCTTGTCGCAAATGACCAAACCCGCCAGCGGTGCCGCGACCTTCTCACAGATGGATGGCCTTGTGGATACGTTGGCCGCGGAGGCGCAAGGGGCTGAGACCAGCGGCTCCATGAGCGCGGGCACCGCTACCGCATTCGCTACCGCCCTTTCAAACGTCCCCCTGGCCAGCGGGTATTCGTCGGCTGCGGGAATGCTGTACGGCGTCGGCATGAAATCGCAGAAAATAACCCTGGCAACCAGCGGACAGTTGCCGCCCGGCACCAAGATCTACGCCGTGCAGGGGACAATCAGCCTGCCACTGGATGCCGCAACCAATCTGCCCAAAGTTTCGCTCAGTGCCGTCAGTACCGGACAAATGCTGTCCAATGCGTTCCTGTTGAGCGGAACCGCCTCCAGCATGGCAAACCTGCTCCCGATCGCAAACTATCTGGCATCCCAGCACCAGGTAAAATTCGCCGTTGTATTTGACGTGACCAAGCAGGGCATGGATATCGGCCCATTTGCCACCATGGCCTACGATGTCGTCCCCGGCGCCACGGTGACGGCGGCAGATTTCTCCGTTGCAGCCAGCAGCGTGAAGGACGCCAACGGCGCCACCATCAGCGGCATATCGGTGGTGGTGAATTAGAACTTGTCCGTAAATAACTTTGTTCGCTATCGCGCCCGGATTTGGGGCAGATTTTCCTGGCCTGATTGAGTAAAACCGCAGGCGTAGCAGCGCTACGTCGAGGATTTTACGATTGAAGGACAGGGAAAGATGCCCGGAAGACGGGATGCGAGGTCTATGGCCGCCACAGGTACATGAAGCTGGCGCCGGAGAAAGCATCCAGTCCGCCGAGCATCTCCATCACCCCACCCTTTTCCCCTGCATCGGCGTAGATGCTCCCCTTGTAGTTGCCGGGGCGGTAATAGGTCACCACCCGCGCCGCGTCGTCGCCGACCCGCTTCCTGATGGCCGTGATAACGTCGTCCAGGTAGCCGATCCGGTCGATCAGTCCCCCCTTCAGGGCCTGATCGGCGGTGTAGAGGCGGCCGTCCGCCAGCGTGCGCAGCTCATCCCGCGACAGCTTGTTACCCGGCCGGGCCATGGCCACGTCCAGGAAGCGGCCGTAGAGCTGGTCGATGATCTCCTGTGCCAGC
>DATBXI010000325.1:0-3898 GCA_036514355.1 Desulfuromonadaceae bacterium | reverse complement strand
TTCCGTCGTTCGGTCGAGGCCTACAAGCTGCTGAGCGAGTATCTGAAGGCGCGAAAGCCGGTCATCCCCCTGCGCTACCCCCGAAGAAGCGCGCCCAAGCCGGTCATGCCGAAGATCGAGGTGGTGGGGCGGGTCGAGGGCGAGCAGTACTACGACGGTCCCATGCCCACCATAGAGCTGAAGATAGGGCTGTACCTCTACTACCGGGGGGTGATCTCCTACCAGGCGGTGGTGCGGGCCCTCATGTGGCAGCGGGACCTGCGCCCGCCCCTGGGCGACTTTGCCCGCCAGTGGGGATGGCTGAGCGAGGAGGATGTGGCCACGGTCCTGCGGGCGACCCACATCGTGGGGTCGTTCGGCGAGCGCGCCGTGGCGCTGGGGCTGCTCACCCAGTCACAGCTCAACATCATCCTGCTGCATCAGCGCTCGCTTCAACAGCAGGTCGGCCGCTATTTCGTGGCCACCTCCCTGCTCTCCGAACTGACCCTCAAACATCACCTGCGCGAACTGGCCCGCCACAACCGGGAGGTCCGCGAGGCGCGGGGGTGAGAGCGGTCGGGATAATGATCTGAACAAAAAGGGACGGAATGCTTACTGAGCACCCGTCCCTTTTAGAACTTGCCCGTAAATAAGCTTTGCAGTCTCGCATCCCGTCTTCGGGCCGCCTTTCCCTGTCCTTCAATCGTAAAATCCTCGACGTAGCCCTGCTACGCCTGTGGTTTTACTCAATCAGGCCATGAAAAACCGACCCAAATCCGGGCGCGATCCCTGGCCAAAGTTGTTTACGGACAAGTTCTTCCCGCGATCCGAACGCTGGCCGGTTACGCAATCCCTTTCTTGTTCAGATACGGCCCATATTGTTTGTCCATACCCTGAATATGATTGATCAGCCACTTTTTGAGGAAACTCATCACCTCAAGGCTCAATGCCGTGCCGGCGCGGCATTTTCCCTGGATCTCAATCACCTGGCCAATGAGGTTCTCATGGGCTCGCTTCTGCTCGTCATAACCGGGAAAACCCGACTCCCTCATCAGGCGTTCCTCATCGGCAAAGTGCGTCTGGGCATAGCTGGCCAGTTCATCCAGGATGGAGCCGATGGACTCGCGGCCGTGCCCGGAACGCATTGCCGCGGACAAGTTGTTGATGAGTTCCACTAACCGCTGGTGCTCCTGATCCATCAGGCCGACATTGACGCTATAGCTGCTGTTCCACTCGATCAGTTTGTCGGATTCCGAGATCCTGAATTGGCTGACAAGCCGTTTGAGTTCGCTTGAATGGCGGGAAAGATACTCCGCAGCGGAGAAGGTCTTGCGGGCGCCATCGGCGGTTTCCTGTACCACGTCCGTGATCTGATGGATGTTTCTGCTGATCTCGCTGGTTGTCGCGGTCTGCTCCTCGGCGGCCGTGGCGATCTGCTGTACCTGCTGGTTTACGGCGTTAATCTCGTCCCGGATCATCAGCAGGGCATGGCCGGAGCGCGCGGCCTCTTCCGTGCCCTGTTCGACTTCGGCCACCCCTTCCTCCATGGCGGAAACGGCAGACTTGGTTTCCTGCTGGATGGCCTTGATCATCTTGCCGATCTCTTGCGTGGCTTTTGCCGTACGTTCTGCCAATGCCCGCACCTCGTCCGCCACGACCGCGAATCCTTTTCCCTGGTCGCCAGCCCTGGCCGCCTCGATGGCGGCATTCAGTGCCAGCAGGTTGGTCTGCTCGGCGATGCCCTCAATGGTGCTGATGATGGAGCCGATCTGGTCGCTTCGCCTGCCCAACTCCTCGACTGTCGTAGCCGACTGGTGGGCCCGCTCGGCAATCCGGTGCATGACCGCAATCGTGTGCTCGACCACGCTGGTTCCGTGGTCGGCTGCATCGTTGGCGCGTTCGGCGCTTTCCGCGGCCAGATGGCAGTTATGGGCGATATCGCCGGCAGTGGCGGACATTTCCTCGCTGGCGGTGGCAACGGTAACTGTCTGCGCCGCCACCTCCTCGGCACCACGTGCCATTTGTTGCGAATTGGACTGCATTTCGGCGGAAAATGCGGAAACTTCCGCGGATGAGTCGGCCAGCGTTCCGATCAATTCCCGCAGGCTGCTGGTCATGCCCTGAAGCGACTGTCCAAGGTGGCCGACCTCGTCGCCTGACCGGTCGTCAAAGTGCACGGTCAGGTCGTTATTCGTGATGCGGCTGACAACGGCGGAAAGATCGGCGATCCGCCGCCTGATGCTTGTGGCGACCATAAGGCCCGAGACGAGCAGCAAAATCCCCACCCCGGTTGCGGTGCCCAATTGCACATAGAGCATGGTTTCTGCCCGCTTTTGGAGTGTCTGCGCTGCCGCGTCCGCATTCCTTCGGCTCACGTCGGCCAGGGCGACCAGGGCCGCGCGCATCGGTTTGTCGATCCCCTTGGCAACGCTTCTGTCCACCCAGGCAATGTCGTCATGGGTTTCGCGCATCCTGACCAAGTCGTCGATGGCACCGCGATAAACGGCATGGGTCTGAAGGGCCTGTTGCACCAGTGGCCGCTCGTTGCCGTCGCACCAACGGTAGCATTCCTGAAGGGTTGCCTCGATGGCGGCGCACTCCCGATGGAACTCCGCCACGTATTTGTGCTCCTTGCGGAGCAGGCAGTCCTTGTATGCCTGCACCGCCTTTCCCAACCGGTCGAGCGACTCCATGGCGTAGGCGGCCTGCCGGTAGTCGGTCTCGATGATCCGTTTGTACCCCTGGTCGATGTACCGGGCGGTATACAAGGAATATGCGGCAACGAGCATCAGCGCCGCCTGGCCTGCCGCCACCATCAGGATAAGTTTCTTTGTTATGCTCATGGCACTCCTCCCCCGTTGATGCCCCACGCCGTTGTCTGCTCCAGCGTGCGCTTCCTGGGTATCAAACATGGTGCCAAAAACGCTTCGTCGTGCCGCAATAGACCCGTGAGATTTTGTAATCCGTTGAATAAGTGGGGGTAATTGGTGCGGGAGCGATTCCGGAAGGGGGCGTTGCTCACGGGAATGCTCCGGGGAACAGGCCCGCATTGGTAGGAATCATTTGACTAGGGTCGCCATATTTTACACGCGCGGTGTCCGTTGCCGACCAACCGGGCAATAAAAAACCGCGAAACAGGTTGTGATGTTCGCGGTTCTATCTCAGGCTCTCCGGAGCGGCGTGGGCCGACGGTTGCGGCCCACCTCCGCCTACTCTGGCGGGTTATGCGGCGAAGCTGTACTCCTCGGCGCCGATACAATCGGAAAGCGCCGAAAGAAACGATGTGCGTTGCGGATCCTTCACGATGTTGGTTGCGCCATGGTTGACCGCCCAAACGGTTCCGCAGATGCTGCAGGTGTTGATCTCCTCGGCGAATCCATTGGAATGCAGGTCGATTTCATCGTATTCCGCACGGGCCTTGCATACGGGGCACTTCATTACTCTTCTCCTTTCATAGGTATCATTGATTTAACGACACTATAAACGGTTTTTTGGGCAAAGGCAAGCGTCAAATGCTGCAAAACTACACTAAAACAACATGTTACAAAATCGAAACAGTAGTGGTTAGACCAATTTTTTGTAATGGATACGTGTAGAAATTTACTTATACTGTAAGTTGCCGAAATAACAGTAGGTGTGGTCAACAAACACCATTATGTTTTGCCTGAATCCTGTATCAGGAAAAGGTGCGGTTTTCCTGCTCCTGCACGCGGATAAAGGTCGTGCGCTTTGTCAATTCCTTCAGTGCCGCGGCACCGACGTAGGTACACGCGGAGCGTACGCCGCCCAGAATATCCCTGACTGTCTCCCCGATCGGCCCCCGGTAGGGCACTTCCACCGTTTTCCCCTCCGAGGCACGGTACGCCGCGACCTCGCCGGTGTGCATGGCCATGGCGGTCGTGGAACTCATGCCGTAGAA
>DATBXI010000324.1:0-4152 GCA_036514355.1 Desulfuromonadaceae bacterium | reverse complement strand
GAGGAAGAGGAGGAAGAAGGCGAGTTTCATGGGGTTGTTGCGTCCTTAATTAGCAGCCAATTTAGAGAACTGTCGTTGTTTCTAAGCCAAGCGTTTCGAAGAAAGTGATGATCGGCTGTTTGACGAGCATGGGATGAAAGTCATTCGTCAGCTCGATGTTACCAGTGCCAGGAGCCCATCCCGGAAGGCCTGGAAGCTTCTCGACCGATTCCTTTCCGGGGCCATGTACTGCGAGATTTCGCGGGCAGCGGCAACCTTCCCCAGACCGCCTCGGAAATATCCTGCCTTCTGGAGAAGGCGTTCCAATGCCTCCCATGTACCTCCGGCAATGGCATCTGGGTCGCGGTACTTTTCCTGTTGGGCAATATTTCGCTTGATCCTTGGGTATGCGGAACTGATGGCTTCCTCGTCACCTATGAACCATGCCTCAAGTTCTTCAACGGCCAGACGATTCAGCACTTGGAATTTCTCTCCTCCACTTGCAGTTTTGGTAGTCAAACCGGCATCAGAAGCCATTTGGTCAAGGTTTTGTTTCAATACCCGACAATCCGCGTTATCGACATCCATGAGGACAACAATGCGCCAATCTTCGGGAAGCCATTGACGATAGCCTTTCAACCGTGCGGGGAGGTTGGCAAGCAAATTCGGTTTGCCTTGAAATGGATGAATTTTGAAGCTTACTTCGTGGCCGATGATTTTGGGGATCAGATTTACCAGCGCTGATTCAGCCGACTGTTCTTCCACCAGAAACTCAATGTGCATGAGCCCCCCTCCTCAGCCTTGAACTTTCGTTAGGGGGTCACCATACTCAAAACGCCCTTCCATCCAGAGTTGGCCGAGAAGTGCACCTTCCACCATAAATTCCTTGATACCAG
Source organism: Desulfuromonadaceae bacterium (assembly GCA_036514355.1). Classification (GTDB taxonomy): domain Bacteria; phylum Desulfobacterota; class Desulfuromonadia; order Geobacterales; family Pseudopelobacteraceae; genus JACPFJ01. The sequence goes on along the minus strand of DATBXI010000324.1, from coordinate 3,277 downwards.
GCATATCCGCCGCTCTTTTCGCTCTGGTATACCCCCTTGCATCACGGTACAGTACCCAAAGTTCATCCGGGCGTAACCCATTGACGAAAAACGGGGAATGGGAGGTAACCATTAATTGCGTGTGGGCAGAGGCTTCACGGCATTCTTCCACCAGTTCCGGCAACAGGCGTGGGTGTAGGTAGTTCTCCGGTTCTTCTATACCGACCAATTGCGGTGGTTCTGGATCGTACAAGACCGTCAGATAGGCCAGCATCTTCAGAGTTCCGTCGGACGCGAATTTCGAAAGTATGGGGCGCTCAAAAGGTGCGTCTTTGATTTGCAGCAGCAATCGGTTGTCTAGGAGCACCTCGGCCTCCACTCGTTCGAGCTGGGGGATACGGCGCGAAAGTGTCAGAAGGAGTTGATTCAACCTGTCCTCATGCTGTTCCTTCAGGTATTGAATGACATTCGGCAAATTGTCGCCCGAGGGGGTTAGCCGCTCCTGTGCGCCTGATTCCGGCGTGGTACGAGTGCTGTCAGCAGAGAGGTAGGAGAGATACCAGTCGGTGATGAAACGCCGCAGAGCGCTCACCCGTGGATGTCTGGCAAACTGCCCAAGTGTGTTTACAGCCAGCATTTCGTGAGAATCAAGCTGTTCATCGATACGCTGGTCTTGCTCATCTGGCATTTCCCCGGTAACCACTTGGCCCCTGCCATGTTCGAACGCCAGGAACTTGAACGGTTTTCCTTTCTGCCCCCGTCGCCACTGGAGCCATTCTTCGGCGACAACCGGGCCTTTGGGGCCTTCGTCAATCGCCAGGTGGTAGGTAATGATGGGGGTATTCTTCGATTCCTTATACTTCAGTTCGAACACTATCGGCCCGTCTGCCCCACGAGTACGAAGTTCCTTGAACCTTCCCCGTTTATCCCATGCCTTGCGGAGCCCAATGGAAAAACATTCCGAGAGAAAGGCAAAGACATCGAAAATGGTCGACTTGCCACTGCCATTGGGACCGAGAAACACGGTCAACGGCGTGAGTTTCTTCAGCTGAAGATCCTTGAGCGCTCGGTAGTTCTTCACACTCAGTTCTTCGATGCGAGGGACATCCATTCTGTTAACGGCACTCATGAAGTTGCTCCTTGCTCGACTATCCTATTTGTGTCGATAACCTAACATAACATTGCCAATATGTTGCCAAATTATATCAATTCCATGAAGTGCAGTTCTTGCTCTTTAAGGTGTGTCGCCTTTCTTTGTTGTATTGACAAAAAAGGGATTGGGCCGCAGACCCAACCCCTTTGGGGTATACCACATTGCTTTTTCTGAAACAAACACTTAGATCAGGTCGATGACCGCCTGGACGCACCGGTCGATCCCCTCGCGCACCTCGGAGATGCGGGTGGCCAGCATGTAGGCCGGCGTGGAGACGATCTTGTTCTTCCGGTCGATGACAAAGTCGGTTACCGCACAGTCCTGGTGTTGGGCGCCGGTCTTCTCGATCTCGGCGGCCGTGCCGCTGTCCGTGCCGATGGTCAGGGTGGGGGTCAGTTCTTTGCCCAGCACCGTGGCGATCAGTGCCGGGGCGATGCAGATGGCGCCGATGGGCTTGCCGGCCGCGGCCATCTCCTTCAACAGGCGCGCTACCTCGGGATGTGCCGCGGCCCTGGCTCCCTTCATGGCGAAGTCGCACAGGTTCTTGGCCGCGCCGAAACCGCCGGGGAAGACCACGGCATCCAGGTCGCCTGCCGCCATGTCCTTGAGATCGCGGATATTGCCGCGGGCTATGCGCGCCGCTTCCAGCAGGGCGTTGCGCGTGGCGCCGGTTTCCTGCATGGTCAGGTGGTTGGTCTCGGGGAAGTCGGCATCGGGGGCCATGCAGACCGCCTCGGCGCCGAGCCGGTCAATGGCCAGCAGCGCAAAGACCGCTTCGTGGATCTCGCTGCCGTCGCGCACGCCGCATCCTGACAGAACGACTCCGATTTTCTTCATGACGGTTTCTCCTCCTTCTTTGTTCTGGTATCACCGCATCAGTGGTTCCGGATCGAGATCACACAGGAAAGTCCTATTGTGCCACATCTGTGCACAAAGGCAAGCGGAATCAGGGGGTTCCGCCCCGCTCACATCCCCAGTCGATGGCAGGCGAACACGAACAGCGCTGCTGCCAGGCAATAATAGCCGAAGAACTGCCAGCGCCCCCGCTCCAGCCAGGCGGAGAGCCAGCGCAGGGCCAGGAGCCCGGCCAGGAAGCTGAACACCATGCCTGCCATGCCGGGGAGGAAGAGCCCCGCAACGTGTGCTCCGGACGCGGAGGTGGTAAGGCTGTGCGCCTTCAGCAGCCGCAGGGCCTCCCGGGCGATCACGGGCGGGGTCAGCACCACGGCCAGGGCAAAGCTGAACTCCTCCACCGGTATCCTGGCGATCCCCAGCAGCAGCCCCACGGAGATGGTCGCCCCGGAGCGGGAAAAGCCGCGGAACGGGAGGCAGAGCCCCTGCACAGCCCCGATCAGGACGGATTCTGTTGTGCCTATGCCGCGGGACTCCGCGCCCCGCTTGCCCCGCAGGCCGGCAACGATGATCAGGAGCCCTGCACTGGCCAGGGCCGCCGAGATGAGCCCCAGGTTGCCGAACAGCAGTTCGATCTCGGCGTGGGGGACGTCGGCCAGGGCGAAGCGCTCGATGAGCGCCTTCAGTGCCAGCCCCACGATACCGGTCAGGACGGTGGCGATCATGATGAGCCGCAGCGACTCCGCGAATTGCCGGCGCGAAGCGAAAAAGCCGGCCTTCCAGGAGCGCCAGAAGTAGCAGATCACCGCGAACATGGTGCCGGTATGGAGCATGACCAGCAGCAGGGTCATCTCCGGTGTGGTGGGATCGAGCCCCATCAATTTCTCCGCCACGATGACGTGGGCGGAGCTGGACACGGGCAACAGTTCGGCAGCCCCCTGGACTGCCGCGAGGATAAGGATTTGGATCATGGTCATGGGAAGGTGGCACCTGTCGAGTGGGGATGGGGAAAACAGGCGCAGAATAGCACAAAAAGTGCGGCGTTGCCAGAGTGACAACGCCGCCTTTTTCCGTTCCGGCGGGAGTGATCCTGCCGGGGAGTACGAAGATGCTATCTCTTGTCCGGCGTGGCCGGTTTTTTCCTGAGCCAGCTGTGGGAGAGGTCGAATTGCAGCATGCAGTAGCCGTAGTCGATGTCCCCCCTGCTGGTTGTGGCGTCCCGCATGAACCGGCCGGCGAAGAAGTGGTCGTAACCGACGATCAGGGAGATGTCGTCGCTGATCTTGTAGGTCA
>DATBXI010000323.1:0-4966 GCA_036514355.1 Desulfuromonadaceae bacterium | reverse complement strand
TGGCGTCGTCCGGGCCGTAGACCTCGGCCACCAGCGTGGCCAGCACCGGCGGACCGGGCGGGATCTCGGCCACCTTGACCCGACTGCCGTATTTGTCGGCAATCGCCTTCACCAGGGGGCGGATGCGCTTGGCAATGGCGTGGGACTGGTCCGAGCGCTGGTCCTTGGGGAGCAGGTTCACCTGAATATCAGCCAGGTTCGGTCCCTTGCGCAGGTAGTAGTGGCGCACCAGGCCGTTGAAGTTGAAGGGTGCGCTGGTGCCGACGTACATCTGGAAGTTGGTCACCTCCGGCACCGTGCGCAGGGCATCCCCCATCTCACGGGTGATGCGGGCGGTCTGCTCCAGGGGGGTACCCTCGGGGGCGTCGATGATCACCTGCAGCTCGTTCTTGTTGTCAAAGGGGAGCATCTTGACCGTCACGGCCTTGAACCAGATCAGTGAGCAGGAGAGGAGCAGCAGGATCACTACGCCGGCCAGGAAGCCGTAGCGGAGCCGCTTCTCGTGGATGAGGCGCCCCATCCATTTTCGGTAAAAGGCGGTCAGCCGCGACTCTTCCGGGGCCGCTGTCGTGCCGTGGTGGGACTCGCCCCGCATGAAACGGAGGGCGAAGTAGGGGGTGACGATGAAGGCGATCAGCAGGGAGAAGAGCATGGCCATGCTGGCACCCACCGGGATGGGGCGCATGTAGGGTCCCATCAGCCCCCCCACGAAGCCCATGGGGAGGATGGAGGCGATCACGGCACAGGTGGCCAGCACCGTGGGGTTCCCGATCTCGTCCACCGCCCGGATGGCCGCCTCCAGCGGTCGCATCACGGTGGTGGTGAAGTAGCGGTGGATGTTCTCCACCACCACGATGGCGTCGTCCACCAGGATGCCGATGGAGAAGATCAGGGCGAACAGGGTGATGCGGTTCAGGGTGTAGCCGATCAGATTGAAGATCAGCATGGTCAGGGCCAGGGTGACCGGGATGGCGATGGCGGCCACGGCACCGGCGCGCCACCCCATGAACAGGGCGATCAGGATGGTGACCGAGATGGCTGCCAGGAACATGTGGAACAGGAGTTCGTTGTTCTTTTCCCTGGCCGTCTCGCCGTAGTTCCGTGTGACCGTCACCTGCACGTCCGCGGGGATCAGCGTCCCCTTCAGGGACTCGACCCTGGCCAGCAGGTCCTCGGCCACCCAGGTGGCGTTGGCCCCCTTGCGCTTGGCCACGGAGATGGTCACGGCGGGATAGTCGGCCTGCGGGTTGACCTGCGGGTTTTGTCCCTTTACCGATGGTGCCCCCGGCCCCAGTCCCATGAAGACGTAGTCATCCGGCTCCCGGGCCCCGTCCTCCACCCGCGCCACATCGGCCAGATAGACCGGCTTGGCGTCATGGACGCCCACCACCAGGCGCCTGACCGCCTCGGCGTCTTCCAGGAAACCGCCGGTATTCACCAGCAGCTCTTTGTTGGCGCTGGAGAAGCTGCCCGAGGGAAGGCTGGCATTCCCCTTCTGCAGGGCCGTTGCCACCTGGAGCGGCGACAGGCCGTAACCCGCCAGGCGCGGCGCATCCAGCACGACCCGTACCTGACGGGAGAGCCCCCCCTTGACCTCCACCTCGGCGGTGTTCGTACCCTTCTTCAGGGTATCGGCCACCTCCCGGGCCAGGGTGCGCAGGGTGGCATGATCGTAGCGGCCTGACCAGAGGGTCAGGGACATGATCGGTACATCGTCGATGGACTTGGGGGCCACCAGCGGCTCTCCCGCGCCGGGGGGGAGCAGGGTGCGGTTGCTCATCACCTTGTTGTAGAGCTTGACCAGCGACTCCTCCATGTTCTGCCCCACCAGGAAGCGCACGGTGATGATCCCCATGCCGGGGCGGCTCATGGAGTAGAGGTACTCGACCCCCGCGATCTCCCATAACCGGGACTCGAACGGTTTGACCACCCGCTCCTGCACCTCCTGCGGTGAGGAACCGGGGAGCGGGAGGTAGATGTCCACCATGGGGACCGATATCTGGGGTTCCTCCTCGCGGGGGGTCGTTTTTACGGCATAGAATCCCAGAAGCAGGGCCGCCCCGACGATCAGCGGGGTCAGCTTGGAGTTGATGAAGGCGCGGGCTATGGTGCCGGCAAAGCCGAGACGTTCCATGGCTATTCCACCTTCACGCCTTCACGGATCTTTTCGGCGCCCGACACCACGACCCGCTCGCCGTCCGACAGGCCGGAGAGGATCTCCCGCCTGTCGCCGATGCTCTTGCCGGCCTTGACCAGCCGCAGGTGGGCAATGTTTGTCAGGTCAACCACCCAGAGGGAGGTGAGGCTGCCGCGCTCCATAAGGGCCTTCCCCGGAACCAGCAGGGTGTTCACCCGGGTGCCGAGGTCGATGGCGCCTCGGCCGAACATGCCGGATCTGAGCCCCTTCTGATCCAGGTTGACCTTGGCGGTGAAGGTACGGCTGGCCGGGTCGGCCGCAGGGACCACCTGGGCGACCCGGGCGCTGATGCTCGTATTCAGGCTGTCCAGCATCACCTGCACCATTGCGCCCGGCTTCACCCTGGCCCCCAGCGATTCCGGCACTGCCAGTTCCAGTTGATAACTCCCGTCGTCCTCGATGGTCAAAAGCGGCTGGGCCGGAAAGACCGTGGCTCCCAACTCGGCGGGTTTGGCGGAAACGATGCCCGTGATCGGTGCAACGATCCGCGTGTAGTCGGCCATGGCCGTGGCGGCCCTGGAGCCTTCTCGGGCCTGCTTCAGTCGTGCCTCGGCTCGTGCCGCCCCCTGGCTGGCCAACTCCTGCTCGGTCTGGCGGGTATCGAATTCCTGGCGGGTGACGGCCTGCTCGTTGAACAGGTTGCGGTACCGTTCAAAGGTGGCATCGGCCAGCCGTTTGCGGGCCCGCGCCTCGTCCAGCCCGCGTTGGGCCTCGTCGATGCCTGCCGCTGCGGCCGCTGCCGTGGCGGCCTTCTCCTGGGCGTCCAGTTGAACCAGCACCTGGCCTTTGCCGACACGGTCCCCTTCGCGTACCCTCAGCACGGTGATGGTGCCGGGGATGCGCGCCGAAACAACGGCACTGGTGCGGGCCCGCACCGTTCCCATGACTTCCAGCCTCTCCGGCACGGCCACTGTCTTGACAGTCTCCACCACGGCGCCCCTGACCACAACCGGTGCGGCCGCCTTCTGTTCCCTGTCGTGGTGTCGCGCGCATCCCGCGCCCAGCAGCGACGCGGCAACGGCCATGATCGCCAGCGGCACAAGCCTCTTCATTTCATCATCTCCTTCAGGAATATGCCTGCAGTGTAGTAGATCCGCCCATCGGCCAGGGCGTAATCGGCCTCATTCTCAGCCAGGGCGGCACGGGCTTGGTTCAGGGCGGTCTGGGCGTCCAGCAGCTCGACGAGGGTGGAGAGGGAGTTCTCGAAACGCCGGGTCAAGAGGCGCACCGTTTCCTCGGCATCCTGCACGGCATGGCGGGCCACATCCAGGCGCTTGGCCATCTCCTCGTGCCGCAGCACGCTCTCTTCCACCTGAAGTCTGACATCTTTAGCCCTGGCCTCCAGCAGTTCCGAGGCCGCCAGACGGCCAGCCGCGGCGCGGTCCCCCTCCCTGCTGCGCCGGAACCCGTCGAATATCTGCCATTTGAGGCTCACACCGGCCAGCCAGGCGTCGTTGTCGGAGCCGAAGGGGGTGTCCTTGGCATTTGTCTGGTAGGCGGCAATGGCATCCACCGTGGGGAGCCAGGCGCTGCGTGCCAGTTTGACGGCCGCCTCCGACCGCTCCCACTCGGCCCGGAACTGCTTCAGATCGCTTCTGTTCTCCAGCGCCGCCGTGGTCAACTCCTCGCTGGAATAGGCCACACCCCCCGGCTGCACCGGATCCGCGGCCTCGAATGCAGCATCGTGCTTCAGCCCGATGCTGGTGGCCAGGTGCAGTTTTGCCAGGATCAGATCATTGCGTGCCGTGATGAAGCGCTGCTCCATTGACGACAGGTAGGTGCGTGCCCGCAGTTCGTCCGAGCGCAACCCGATGCCCTGCGTGCCGCGTACCGTGGCCAGGCGCAGGTTCTCGCGGGCGTCGTGCACGGCCAGGTCGGCGGCCTTGTACTGGGCCGCGGCCTTCTGCACCGCCAGATACTGCCGGAACACCAGATAGGCGATCTCCTGCCGGGCCGCCTCGAACCCCAGCGCCTCCTTGTCAGCCAGTTTGGCCGCCATCTCTCTGGCAGGTGACAGCCCGGGATCGAAAAGCGGCTGCCGGAGCGTCACGGCGGTCCGAAAATCGTGCCAGGCCGAGGGGTGATTGAGGTTGTTGATAAGAAAGTCATTCTGGGTGAAGCGTGCCTGGTCGAGCTTCATCATGAATGTCTGGGTGGGTGAGTTGGAGGCGTTCAGGGCCTCTTCAAAGGAAAGCGAGGGATAGTAGCGCGAACCGGCGATTGCGACCCCCTGGCGGGCCGCCTCGGCGTTGAATCCGGCCGCCTTGACCAGGTTGTTGCGCTCAAGGGCCATGGTTATGGCCCCCTTGAGCGACAGCCGTTGAGCGGCTTGTTCCGCTGCCGCGTTCCATGGCAGCAGGGCGGCCAGGACGATGATTGCACTGATCTGTTTCATGAAGACCACCCACTGGCAAATATATGAAAAACAATATATATAGTTGCTCAAAAAAGTCAAGGAAAACAGTGGAATTTTTTCCGTGTCCGTGGTGGGGTGCATACGAGGCCGCAAAAACAAATGCGCCGGAAGCCAATGGCATTCCGGCGCACGATGACGACGTGTGACGCAGGGTAAGGAGGCTATTTCACGACAACAAAGTCGTCCCTTCTGTCCTTGGACCAGCCAGATTCGTCCTTTGCCCCGGCGGTGGCCTTCTCCTTGCCGTAGCTGATGACGGAGAGCCGGTCGGCGGGGATGCCGAGGGTGATCAGGTACTGCATGGCCGACTTGGCGCGACGCTCGCCCAGGGCCAGGTTGTACTCGGCCGAGCC
>DATBXI010000322.1:0-7770 GCA_036514355.1 Desulfuromonadaceae bacterium | reverse complement strand
CGGACCGCATTCCAGCCACATCCGGCCGCGATGATCCTTGAATTTTTTTCATTTCCGGGTACTATGCCCCGTCGGGTTCACGACGCCCCCTGTGGCGGGGCTGGGCGTGACGCATGCGGGCGGAAACAGAGAGGACCTGTTCACCGGGGCTTGTGCATCAGGTAGGTGGTGTAATCCTCCATGATCCGGCTGTCGGCAACCGTGCAGCCGCAGGAGCAGTAACACCGCTGTATGTCGAACTTGTCCTGGAGTGGGATGCCGGACAGGAGCAGGTGACCGCCGGGACGGGTGAGTTCCACCAGCCGGCCGGCCAGCGGCAGGAGGATGTCGGCATAGATATTGGCCATGACCAGGTCGAAGGGGTGCGACGCGATGGCCGAGAGCTCTCCGCAGATGGTGTGAACCCGTGCCTCCGCATGGTTCAGGCTGACGTTTTCGGCGCAGGAACGGGCTGCGGGCCACTCCAGGTCCAGGGCCGCCACCGATGCGGCGCCCAGACTGGCGGCGGCGATGGCCAGGATGCCGGTGCCGGTTCCCAGGTCCAGGGCCCGGCACCCGCGGATGCCGGGGACCTGCGACAGCAGCTCCAGGCACGAAGCCGTGGTCTCATGCTCACCCGAGCCGAACGCACCCTTCTTCCCCAGGACCAAGGGAATGCCGCAGGTTACGGGGTGCGGTTCGCCCTCGGGGATGACGGTAAAAGGACCAATGGTGAATGGAGAAAAGCGGCGCACGGACATGGGGCGAGCTTATCCCGTTTTGTGCCGGCGGGTCAAGGCCCGATGGGTACCATAGACCTTTGAGGTTTTTAAAACCTCAAAGGTCTGGTCCCAGGATAATCACTGAACGTTTCACGTACCACGGAAAGGATACCCGGAAAGATCATGCGCCTGACACCCGCGACAGAACTGGAATACCGCTGCAAAAAGCTGCAGGAGCACATGGCAGGGGACGGCCTGGATGCCGTCATCATCGTGCAGAACGCCGACCTGTTCTACTTCACCGGCTCGGTGCAGAGCGGCAGCCTGTATGTGCCCGTCCATGGGCAACCGCTCTACATGGTGCGCAGGGATGCCGCTCGCGCCCGGATGGAATCGGGCCTCAGGGAGGTGATCCCCTTCAACAGCATGAAGGATATCCCCGCCATCCTGGCAGCCCATGGCTATCCCGAGCCGCGGCGCATCGGCATGGAGCTGGACGTGCTGCCGGTCAACTTTTTCGAGCGGTACCGGCGGGTGTACCCCCATGCCGCCTTTTGCGACGCCACCCCGCTCATCCGCCGGGTGCGCATGATCAAGTCCCACTACGAGATCCATGTCATGAAGGATGCGGCCGACCAGGTGGACCGGGTGTACCGTCAGGCAAAAGAGACGATCCGCGAGGGGATGACCGACATCGAGCTGGCCGCGGAGCTGGAATGCCGCGCCCGCAAGGTCGGCCACCAGGGGCCCATCCGCATGAGGGTCTTCAACGGCGAGATGTTCATCGGCCACACCTTTTCCGGTGCCGACAGCGCCGTGCCCACCTATATGGACACCCCGCTGGGAGGCATGGGACCCAGCCCGGCATTCGGCCAGGGCGCCAGCTTCAAGCCCATTGCCGCCCATGAGCCGATCATCGTCGATTTTGCCGGCAGCGTGGACGGGTACATCGTGGACCAGACCCGCATCTTTGCCATCGGCGGATTGCCGGACAGGCTCCGCCGGGCCTACGACGACATGCTCCTGATCCAGGAGCGGATGAAGGGACTGGCGGTTCCGGGCATCGCCTGGGGCCGACTCTACGACGAATGCCTGGCCCTGGCGCTGGAGCAGGGCTACGCCGACAGCTTCATGGGCGCCAGGGGGAGTCAGGTATCCTTCATCGGCCACGGCGTGGGGGTGGAGGTGGACGAGTACCCCTTCATCGCCCGGGGGTTTGACGACATGGTCCTTGAGACGGGCATGGCCTTTGCGTTCGAACCCAAGGTGGTCTTCCCCGGCCTGGGCGCCATCGGCATCGAAAACACCTTCTACCTGAGCAACGACGGCCTCAAGCAGCTGACCTATTCCAGCGAGGAACTGGTAATTTTGCCACGGTAAAGCGTCGCAAAATTTTTGTTGCATTTTAAGGTAACTGTCGAGTATAACTACGACACAATTGTATACAGTATCCTAAAAAGTAATTTTCCGTGCTGACAACCATCTGATTTATCTGGATTTTTCCAAGCATCGCCACAGCACTGCCGCTGACGATACTTTTGTGTGCGTATTGGCTCATCGCAGCAAACGCAGAGTTCTCGATACAAACTATGTTCGTGCATCACTGTTGATTCCTTCAGTTCACCCCACACCACGAAAGGAGAATAACAAAATGGCATTGAAAGACACGCTCAAGCAGAAGATCGAGGAATTCCGTCCCCGTACCGCCAAGCTCGTCAAAGAATTCGGCAAGGTCATCATCGATCAGGTCACCATTGACCAGGCCATCGGCGGCGCCCGCGACATCCGCAGCCTCGTTACCGACATCTCCTACCTTGATCCCCAGGAAGGGATCCGCTTCCGCGGCAAGACCATCCCCGAGACCTTCGCAGCACTGCCCAAGGCCGCCGGCTCCAACTACCCGACCGTCGAGTCTTTCTGGTACATGCTCCTCACCGGTGATGTGCCGACTCAGGCTCAGGTCGATGAAGTCGTCGCCGAGTGGAAAGTTCGCCAGGCTGTTCCTCAGTACTGTTTTGATGCAATTCGCGCCCTGCCGCGTGACAGCCATCCGATGGTCATGCTGTCCGTCGGTATACTCGCCCTGCAGAAGGACTCCAAGTTTGCCGGTTTCTACAACTCCGGCAAGTTCAACAAGATGAACGCCTGGGAATACGTTTATGAGGATGCCTGTGACATCGTTGCCCGTATTCCGATCATTGCCGCCTTCATCTATAACCTGAAGTACCGCGGCGACAAGCAGATCGCCATCGATCCGAAACTTGACATGGGCGCCAACTTCGCCCACATGATCGGTCAGAAAGAAGAGTACAAGGATGTTGCCCGCATGTACTTCATCCTTCATTCAGACCATGAGTCCGGTAACGTCTCTGCCCACACCACCCACTTGGTGCACTCGGCCCTGTCCGATCCCTACTACGCCTACTCCGCCGGCCTCAACGGCTTGGCAGGCCCGCTGCACGGCCTTGCCAACCAGGAAGTTCTCGACTGGACTCTCAAGTTCCAGGAGAAGTACTGCAAGGATGTGGAGCCTACTGCGGAACTGATAAAAGCTGCTCTGTGGGACACCCTCAATGCCGGCCAGGTCATCCCGGGTTACGGACACGCCGTTCTCCGCAAGACCGACCCGCGCTATACCTCACAGCGTGAGTTCTGCCTGAACACCCCGGGCCTGAAGGACTACCCTCTGTTCAAGGTTATCGCCATGATCTTCGAAGTTGCCCCGGGCGTATTGACCGAGCACGGCAAGACCAAGAACCCCTGGCCGAACGTCGATGCACAGTCCGGCGTTATCCAGATGTACTACGGTCTGACCGAGTTTGAATTCTACACCGTTCTGTTCGGCGTCGGCCGCGCCCTGGGCTGCATGGCCAACATCACCTGGGACCGTGGCCTCGGCTATGCTCTTGAGCGGCCCAAGTCCGTCACCACCCCCATGCTGGAGAAGTGGGCGGCCGAAGGCGGCCGCAAGCTGGCCTAAACGCAGTATTCACATCCGATGCACAAGGGGGGTGCGGCAACGCACCCCCCTTTTATTTTCCTGCTTGCAAATCCTGAAAAAGAGGGTATATAAAAAGACAAACTTTGTCTGATTTGCTTTGCATATTTTGATGGGAGGAACACATGGGAACATCCGTACGTAACACCCAAACCGAGCAGAACCTCTTGAAATCATTTGCCGGAGAAAGCCAGGCGCGCAACCGGTACAGCTATTTCGCCTCAGCGGCCCGCAAGGAAGGATACGTCCAGATCGCCGATATCTTCGAGGAGACCGCCAACCAGGAAAAGGAGCATGCCAAACGCTTTTTCTCGTTTCTGGAGGGTGGCGACCTGGAGATCAGCGCCTGCTTCCCGGCCGGCAGGGTCGGCACAACCGCGGAAAATCTGCTGGCTGCGGCTGCCGGCGAGTACGAAGAGCACAGCGACCTTTATCCCGCCTTTGCCGCAATTGCCCGGGAAGAGGGTTTCCCGGCCATTGCCGCCCTCTGGACGGCGGTATCGGTGGCCGAGAAGCAGCATGAGAAGCGCTACCGGGACCTGCTGGCCAATATCGAGGCGGACCGGGTTTTCAAGCGCGACAGCGAGGTAGTCTGGCGGTGCCGCAACTGCGGCTATCTCCACACCGGGACCGCCGCCCCCGATGCCTGCGCCGCCTGTGTCCACCCCAAAGACCATTTCGAACTGCTGGGCGAAAACTGGTAGGTATCAACGGCCCCATGGGCCTTCATTCACAAAGGAGGGATCAACCTATGCCGAATCTTCTTGAAGTCTACAAGTGCGAGCTGTGCGGAAACATCGTCGAGGTTGTCCACGGCGGCGGCGCCGCCCTGGTCTGCTGCGGCCAGGACATGACGCTCATGACCGAGAACACCGTGGATGCCGCGAAAGAGAAACACGTGCCGGTGATCGAGATCATGGACGGCGGCGTCAAGGTCAAGGTGGGGAGCGTTCCCCATCCCATGGAGGAAAAGCACTACATCGAATGGGTCGAGATCATCGCGGACGGCACGGCCTACCGCCAGTTCCTCAAGCCGGGCCAGGCCCCCGAGGCGTTCTTCCCCCTGCGCCCCAAATCCCTCACGGCACGGGAATACTGCAACCTGCACGGGCTCTGGTCCGCCACGGCCTGACCCACCCCACGCAGCGGCATCGACAACGGGAACCCGCCTCGGGTTCCCGTTTTTGCGTCCTCCTCCTCTTTACACCTGCCCTGGCGTCATGTATCATGCCCCACCATGAAGCGCATCCTCGGCCTCTACATAATCCGCGAGATTTCCTCGCTGTTCCTGCTCGGCATGGCCGTGTTCACGCTGGTCATGCTCCTGGGCAGGCTGCTCAAACTGACCGATCTGGTGGTCACCCGCGGCGTGCCCCTGTCGGTCATCGGCCGCATGATCATGTATCTGATGCCCTCGCTGCTCGTGTTCACCATCCCCATGGCCTTCCTGCTGGCGGTGCTGCTGGCCTTTGGCCGCCTGTCCGCCGACAATGAGATCACGGTGATGAAGGCCGGCGGCATCAGCCTGGTCCAGCTCATGCCGCCGGTCCTGGTGTGCAGCCTGGTTGCCGTGCTGCTGACCCTGGCCGCCAGCAACCGGGGCGTACCCTGGGGCAACAGCGCCTTCAAGCTGCTGAGTTTCGAGGTGCTGCGGCAGAACGTGGCCGCCACCATCAGGGAGAAGGTCTTCTGGGACGACATCCCCGGCATCGTGATCTACACGGACCATTACGACGAGGAACGCCATATCCTCAAGGGGGTCCTCATCCACGACGGCCGCGACCCCAAACGTCCCCTGACCATCTTCGCCGGCAGCGGCACCCTTGGCTGCACCCCCGACCAGCGGAGCATCTGCCTGGTGCTGCAGAACGGCAGCATCCATTCGACGGGCGGAGGAGGGGACTACCGGATGGCCCGGTTCGGCGAGTATGTCATGACCATGGCGAATCCCGGCCAGAACGGGGCCATCGGCCGCACCGAGCAGGATATGGGCATTGACGAATTGCGACGGCAGATCGCCGCTCCCGGCGTGGCGCCGGCACAACGCCTCAAGATGCAGGCCGAACTGCACAGCAGGTACGCCTTTCCCGTTGCAGCACTGGTGTTCGCCGTGGTAGCCATGCCGCTGGGCATACAAAACCGCCGTTCCGGCAAGTCGGCCGGTTTCTCCGCCAGCATCGCCATCCTGCTGGCCTACTACGTGCTGCTGTCGCTCCTGCGGACCCTGGCGGAAAAGGGCACCCTGCCGCCGGGCCTGGCCATGTGGCTGCCCAACCTGATTTTTCTGGCAATCGGGTGGTGGCTGCTGCGCATGGCGTCCCTGGAACGATCCCTCCTTCTCCCTGTCCGGGAGGCCTTCCTGCGCGTTGCCGGAAAGGTGCGGCCGCAGCCATGAGCATCCTCAGCCGCTACATAGCCGTTGCCTGGCTGCGCCTGCTGGCCCTCTGCCTGGGGAGCTTCGTGGCGGTCTATCTCGTGCTGGACATGATGGAAAAGGTCCCGCGCTTTCTGCGCGCCGGCGGCGCGCCCGGCAACATCCTGGCCTACTTCGTCTGCAAGCTGCCCGAGATGATCGGCCAGACCGCCCCGTTTTCCATCCTCATGACCACCCTGCTGACCCTGGGCCTGCTCTCGCGCAACAGCGAGGTCATCGCCATGCGCAGTTGCGGCATCAGCCTGCAGCGCATCGCGCTCCCCATGCTGTGCCTGGGGCTGGCCGCCAGCCTGCTGCTCCTGGTCAACGCCGAACTGGTAGTCCCCAAAAGTTACGAACGCATGGAATACATAGAGCGGGTGGCCATCCGGAAGCAGGGCACCAATGCCGTGTTCAAACGCAACAACATCTGGTTCCGCTCCGCGGACATGATCCTCCAGGCCCAGCTGTTCGATCCGCCGACCCGGACCCTCAAGGGGGTCGTCGTCTGGGTCCTGGACAGCGCCATGACGCCCCACAGCCGCATCGACGCCAAAGAGGCCCGGTTTCAGGACAACCGCTGGATTCTGATCCATGCACAGCGGCAGGACTTCGGCCCGGCGGCCGGTTCCCCACCCGGGACCGCAGAGGGCATGGAGATTCCCCTCACCCTGAAGATCGATGACCTGCGGGTGCTGGACAACAACGCCGACAACCTGAGTTTCCGCAAGCTGCGGGAATATGCGGACAACCTGCGCAGCGGCGGCTACCAGGCCTATCGCTACCTGACCATGATGCACGCCAAGCTCTCCGCGCCGTTCGCCGGGGTTGTCATGGTCATCCTGGGGATACCGTTCGCCCTCAGGAACAGCCGCTCGGGTGGCATCGCCATCGGCATAGGAGCCAGCATCGCCATCGGCTTCGCCTATTTCGTGGCCAACGCGGTCCTCCTCTCCTACGGCCGCGGCGGGGTGCTGCCCCCCCTGGTGGCGGCCTGGGGGGCGAATTTCATCTTCGTGCTCAGCGGGATCTGGCTGGCAATGACGGTACGGGATTGACTGTTCATCCCGTGTATCCCTGTTACAATGGGTAGTGAGAACGGAATGTATCCGGGAGGTACCATGCCAGCCATTCGACGTTTCACGGCCCGACACGCCCTGCTGCTGATGCCGCTGCTCCTGGCGGCTTTCTTCACCCCTGCCGGGAATCCCCCCGCCTTTGCCGCCGAACGGTCCCAGCGCCCCAAGGCCGAAGCGCCCCCTCCCCCCGCCGTCCTCAGCATCATCCCGGCCCAGGCGGAGCCGGGGAACCGGGTGACGATCTTCGGCACCGCCTTCGGCGACCGGATCAGCGCCTTTCTGGGGAGCGTGGAGATCCCGGCCCGGGTGACCGGGGGCAAACAGGTGGAATTCACCGTGCCGCAACTCGATGCGGGGCTGTACGCCCTCTATCTCCGGCGGGCGGACGGCGCCACCGGCAGGCCCTACAATTTCACGATCCTCCCCCTCAGGCCTGTGCTGAATGAGCTCTCGCCGCCCAAGATCGACTCCTGCGCCCAGGGGCGGGATCGGGAGATAACCGCCCTGGGGGGGCACTTTATCGAGAACTCGATGCTGCTGTTCGACGGCGCCGTGATCAAGAGCCGGGTGCTGACACCC
>DATBXI010000321.1:0-3387 GCA_036514355.1 Desulfuromonadaceae bacterium | reverse complement strand
GGCCCGCGGCGCTGCATCAGCCGGAGCCGCTTCGCCCAGGACCTCATGCTGTTTGACGACGACGATCTTGCCGTCGTCCATCTTCAGGGAAATGGTGCCGGTCAGGATATTCAGCTTGTCGACCACACCGGAAACCGATGCCGTCTGCACGCGCTTGCCGCATTTGGGGAGGTTCTTGCGCAGGCAGCAGTAGGTTTCGTACTCGTAGTCGAGGCAGCAGAGCAGGCGGCCGCACTGGCCCGATATCTTGGTGGGATTGAGGGCCAGGCTCTGCTCCTTGGCCATCTTGACCGATACCGGCTGGAAGTCCCGCAGAAAGGAGCAGCAGCACAGCTCCCTGCCGCAGATGCCGATGCCGCCTACCATCTTGGACTCGTCGCGCACGCCGATCTGGCGCATTTCGATGCGGGTGTGGAAGGTGTGGGCCAGGTCCTTGACCAGGTCGCGGAAGTCCACCCTGCCGTCGGCGGTAAAGAAGAAGACCGCCTTGCTGCCGTCGAACAGGTATTCCACCCTGACCAGCTTCATCTGCATCCCGCGCTCCATGATGCGCTTGAGGCAGAAATCGTAGGCTTCCTTCTCCTTGAGGGTATTGCGTTCCACGGTGAGCAGGTCTTCCGGGGTGGCCTTGCGCCGGATCATGGCCAGGTTCGCCTGGCCGTCGGTGGCTTCCCGCTCGATGGGGGCAGTGACAACGGAGCTGAGGCCGAGGCCGCGTTCCGTCTCCACCACGACCTTGTCGCCGGGGTGGATATCCAGGTCGCCGGCGTTGAAGTCGTACATCTTGCCGGCTGTGATGAATTGTATGGTTGCTATGCGTGGCACTGTTGGGTTCTCCTTGGTTGGGTTCTGCGTTACGTGGCGCTGGCGGCCATTTTCATGAAAAGAAGGTCGAGGGCCAGCTTCACATTGGCGTTGCGTTGTACCGCCCGCCGGGTGTCCATGACATCACTCGCCATCCGGAGCGCGCGGTCGAGGCTCACCCCTGCTGCCAGGCTCTCCAGGGTCGGGCGGATGGCGGTATTGATGATTTCCCTGCATCCGGCGGCCAGGTGGATCATGTCGCGGCAAAAGGACAACAGCATGTCGAGCGTTTCCAACGCCTCTTCACGGTTCCCGGCAAGCTCCTCCGCAGCGTCGAATACGGTTACGATGCGCCCGAGATTGATGGCGGACAGGTGTTTCAGCAGCGTCTCCCGCCGTGTGGCAAGCTCTTCGTTGTCCAGCTCCTGGGCCCGCTGCATGCTCCCTTCGGCCATGGGAGCCAGCAGGGCCGCTGCGGCGCTCTCCATGCCGTTCCGTTCCAGAAGCAGCCTCACATGTTCCGGCGGCAGGGGGGAAAAACGGACCAGCTGACAGCGGGAGCGGATGGTCGGCAGCAGCATGTCGGCGTTTTCGGTGAGCAGGATGATGATGGCGTTGCCCGGCGGCTCTTCCAGCGTCTTGAGCAGCGAGTTGGCGGCGTTGACGCTCATCCGCTCGGCCGGCTCGATGATACAGGCCTTGCGCGGCGCCTCGTAGGGGCGCAGAGCCAACTCCCGCTGCATCTCCCGCAGTTGCTCGATGCTGATGTCGCGTTTGTCGGGCAATGGTTCGATAAGGTGGATATCGGCGTGGTTGTTGCCCGCAACCTTGCGGCAGCTGGGGCAGACGCCGCAGGCGTCATTGTCCGCGTTGGGACAGAAGAGCGCCTGGATCAGGGCCAGGGCGGTCGTTCTACGGCCGCATCCCACCGACCCCTCGAAGACGTAGGAATGGGAGGTCTTGCCGCAGCGGATGGAGCGCCGGAACACCTCGATGATCCGTTCGTGTCCCAGGATGTCAGCAAATGGCACGGGAACCGTCCTTCAGCCGGCGGCACACCTGCTCGCCGATCAGGGCAGCTATGCCATCGATGGTGCCGCTGCCGTCAATTGTGAAAAAACGCCCCGGTTCCTGCTGCACCAGGGAAAGGTAGCCGTCGCGGACGCGGCGGTGGAACTCCAGGGACTCCAGTTCGAAGCGTTCCTCGCGCGGCCCCGCGGTTGCCTCTATCCGCTGCCGGGCGCGTCCCAGCCCGACGCCCGCCTCGCAGTCGATCAGGATGGTCAGGTCGGGGGCGAGGGACTGGCGGGCCAGGGTGTTGAGCAGGTCGATGGTCGTCCGTTCGATCCCCCGTCCGAAACTCTGGTAGGCAATGGTGGCGTCGCTGAACCGGTCGCACAGCACCACGCACCCCGATTCCAGGGCGGGCAGGATAACCTCGGCCACATGCTGGGCCCGGGCAGCGGCGTACAGCAGCAGTTCCGTCAGGGGGCGCATCGCGCGGTTGTCGGCATCCAGCAGGATCGAGCGAATCTGGTCGGATATCGGGCATCCTCCCGGCTCCCGCGTCACCAGAACGCGGCAGCCCATGGATTCCAGGCGCTGGGCGAGCAGTCTGACCTGCGTCGTCTTGCCGCACCCCTCGATGCCTTCAAACGTTATGAAATAGCCCACGCACGTCCCCATTGGTTTCTTTAAATAGTTAATTATAGGCAAGCTGCCCTGAATTGGCAACTGAATTTAAGTTTCATCGGGTGTTCCGGGGTGTGAGACAAGACTTTCTGTTGCCAAACAGCAGTGGCGTGGCTATAGTCTGCTCATCGCAGGGAGGCATTGTTGTGGAGATGGATTTCAAGGAGCTTGAGCAGCGGCTGGGGTACCGTTTTGGGGAACAGGGACTGGTGGTGCGCGCACTGACCCACCCGTCGCTGGAACACGAACACGCCGGTGCGGGCGATTACCAGCGCATGGAGTTTCTGGGCGATGCGGTGTTGGGCATGCTCCTGGCCGAGGCACTGTATTCGCGCTTTCCCGAGGGAAGCGAGGGCAATCTGTCCCGCATCCGGGCCCAACTGGCCGGTCAGGATACGTTGGCCGCCATTGCCCGCAGCCACGATCTCGGGCAGTTTATTCGACTGGGGCGTGGCGAGGAGCAGACCGCTGGTCGTGACAAGGATTCCATCCTGGCCGATGTGCTGGAATCGCTCCTGGCTGCGGTGTACCTGGACGGCGGGCTGGAGCCTGCCCGCAGGCTGGTGCTGCGGCTGTTCGACGACCTGCTGGACACACCTGAAGCCACACTCATGACCGGAGATGCCAAGAGTGCGTTGCAGGAGCTGCTGTCCGCCCGGCATCTGCCGCCCCCCTGTTATCGGCTGCTGGAGGAGTCCGGCCCGCCCCACGCCCGTCTGTATCGGTTCCAGGTGCTGATTGGAGATGACGTGGCCGGCGAGGGGGAAGGGCGTTCCAAGAAGACCGCCCAGCAGGCTGCGGCTGCCCAGGCACTGGAGCGGCTGGCGCCGTGAAGCCGGTCACGGTCCCTTTTTTCATCAGCCACCAGGGATGTCCGCACACTTGTGCATT
>DATBXI010000320.1:0-3102 GCA_036514355.1 Desulfuromonadaceae bacterium | reverse complement strand
ATTCCTTGAGGAGGTAGTACCAATGAAAAAAGTTCTCTCCACCCTCGTTGCCGCCCTCGTAGCCGTTTCCTTCTCCGCCGTTGTGTTCGCCGCTGAAGCTGCCAAGCCGGCTGCCGAAGCCAAGCCTGCTGCTGAAGCTGCTGCTCCTGCCGCTGAGAAGAAAGAAGCCAAGAAGCCTGCTAAGAAGGCCAAGAAAGCCAAGAAAGCCAAGAAAGCCGAGAAGAAAGAAGAAGCCGCTCCTGCTGCTCCGGCTGCCGAGAAGAAGTAATTACTCCTTTACAGGGGTTGAAAAAAGCCGCATCGCGAGATGCGGCTTTTTTTATTGCCCCTGATCGAGTACCATGTAAATCATTTTCAATGCGAGGTTTGGTATGAATGACCGCATCGTCCGTGGCCTGAGCACTGCCGGTGGGATTCGCGTGATCACCTGTTCCGCCGGTGTTCTGGCCCGCGAGATATGCGCTCTGCAGCAAACATCCCCCACCGCCGGCATCGCCCTGGGACGGGGGCTGGCAGGCGGCGCCCTGATGGGTGCGCTTCTCAAGCCGGGACAGCGAGTCGGGCTTAAATTCGAGGGCAACGGTCCTGTGGGAAAACTGCTCATCGAGGCCGACAGCGATGGCGCGGTGCGGGGCTGCGCGGGCCACCCAGCCGCCGATGCACCTCCCTTGGAAGGCAGATGGAACGTACCGGGACTGCTCGGCAGGGCGGGATTTCTGACCGTAACCAAGGACCTGGGAATGGGCGGAGAACCGTACCACGGCATGGTACAGCTCCGCAGCAGCGAGATCGGCGATGATCTGGCCTATTATCTGACCGATTCCGAACAGGTGCCGTCGGCAGTCGGCCTCGGGGCGACCCTGGATGCGGACGGCCAGGTTTCCGCGTGCGGCGGTTTCCTGGTACAGGCGCTTCCCCGGGCCGAGGAATCGGAGATCGAAACCATCATGGGGCAGATCGAGTCGCTGCCGCCACTCTCCGAACTGATCAACGCGGGCGGGCCTGAGGCGCTCATGGCACGCATCTTCGGTCCTGTCAGCCACACCCTGCTGGAGACCCGGGCCATCTTTTTCCGCTGCGGTTGCAGCCGGGAAAAGGTCGAGGCCGCCCTGCTGTCCCTCGGCCAGGACGAGCTTGGTGACATCCGCCGCAAAGGGGAAGGGGCCGAGGTACGATGCGAGTTCTGCCGCCGGGCATACCGTCTGGACGCAGCGGATATCGAGAGGCTGGCCGAACATCCGCCGGCTGCATAACTAGATGCGCACTATCAAGCTGACCATCGAATACGACGGCACCAACTATGCCGGCTGGCAGATTCAGCCCAATGGTCTGGCCGTGCAACAGGTCATCGAAGAGGCCCTGCACCGGCTCCTGGGCGAACAAGTGCGGCTGCGCTCTTCCGGGCGCACCGATGCCGGTGTGCACGCCTGCGGCATGGTGGCGGCCTTCCAGACCACCACCGGCTTGCCCCTGCGGGCCTATGTGGAAGGGACCAACCGCTTTCTACCGCCTGATATCGCCATCCTCGAAGCACGCGACGTCCACCCCGGCTTCAGGCCGATCGCCCATGCCCTGTCCAAACACTACCGCTACACTATCCTCTTGGCGCCGGTGCGCTCCCCTCTGCATCGCCTTCATACCTGGCATGTCCGAGAATCCCTCGATCTTGACGCCATGAAGGAGGCGGCGCGCCATTTTGTCGGCACCCATGATTATGCCGCGTTCCGGGCTTCCAACTGCTCGGCCCGGACGACCATCCGCAGGGTCGACAGCGTCACGCTCGCACACGAAGGCAACCACGTCATCATCGATGTGGTGGGAGAAGGCTTTTTGAAAAACATGGTACGGGTGATGGCAGGTACACTGGTGGATATCGGGCGGGGCAGGTTCAAGCCAAGCCACGTGGCCTGGCTGCTGCAAAACCGGGATAGAAAACAGGCCGGCGTAACGGCGCCGGCCTGCGGGTTGTGCCTGATAAAGGTCGAGTATGGGGACTGAAGCAGTTATTCCGCCAGGAGCTTCTTGATCAGGTTGTCCAGGGAGCGGCCGACCTCGTCCGAAAAGCCCCGGTACACCTCTGCCACCCGTCCTTTCTTGTCGATGACGAACATGACCGGTATGGAGCTGATGCCGTAATCAGCCTCTACCTTTTGGGTGGTCAGGGCCACCGGATAGGTGATGCGGTATTCGTTGATGAACGACTTGACCAGCCGCTCCCCATCCTCGTCCAGACTCTGGCCGAGTATCTGCAACCCCTGTTTGCCGTATTTGCGGTTCATGGCATTGAGGTGGGGAATTGCGGCCTTGCAGGGGGGGCACCAGGTGGCGAAGAAATCCATCACCAGCACATAGCCCTGATAGTTTGCCAGGGAAACCGACTGCCCCGACGTGGTGACCACCTTGAAGTCCGGCGCCCGCTGCCCCGGTTTGGGGCCTGCATGCGCCCCTGACGGAAACAGGGTAATGATGCCGATCAGAACGGCCAGCACATATCGATGGAACTGTTTCATGCTTACAGAGCCTTGGCGATCAGCGCGTCCAACTGGGATTTGGGCACAGCGCCCACAACCTGATCGATCACAGCCCCTCCCTTGAACAGGATCAGGGTGGGAATGCCGCGAACACCGTACTTGCCCGGAGTTGCGGGATTTTCATCCACATTGACCTTGCCCACCTTGACTTTGCCGCTGTATTCTTCGGCCACGGCATCCACCAGCGGCGCAATCGCCTTGCAGGGCGCGCACCACGTTGCCCAGAAGTCCACGAGCACCGGTATTTCGGACTGCAAGACCTCCCGGTCGAAATTCGCGTCGGTGAATGCCATTACCTTTTCGCTGGCCATATTAGCTCTCCTTTGGGGATGTTGAAATTTCTTCGAATCATATACCAGGCGGGGAAAAAATCAAGCCCTATCTCCGGCCGGAAACGCGCGGGGTTAGTTGAAATACGGCGCGTAAAAGAGTATGCTGTGCGCTGTTTTCGTGAATGCGTGGGAGGGATATGTGCCCCATCTGCCCCTGAACATAGACCTGCATGACAGGATCGCCCTGGTGGTCGGCGGAGGCGACGTAGCCTGCCGCAAGGTCCGGGTATTGCTGGCGG
>DATBXI010000319.1:0-2464 GCA_036514355.1 Desulfuromonadaceae bacterium | reverse complement strand
CATCAGCAGCAAGATGCAGATGTCCCTCAACCTGGAGGAGATCCTGCTGCTCTCTGCCGAGGGGCTCCACGAGGTGCTGGGGTACGAGCGGGTCAACATCCTCATGACCCAGGACGGCAAGCACCTCCGCTTCGTCACCACAGCCGGCACCGAAAAGTTCGACGTGAACAGCGTGAGCATGCCGATCAACGAGGATATCGGCGTGATCTACAAGTGCCTCTCCGAAAAGCGGGTGTACCTGATAGACGACATCTCCCGCTATTCCTCGGATTATCACCTGAAGCCCCCGTTCAACAACCTGGAGCCGCTCCGCTCCCGCAGCTTCATCCTCTGCCCGATCGTAGTCAAGGGAGAGGCCATAGGCGCCTTCGGCATCGACAACAAATCGAGCCACCGGGCCCTGAACGACTCCGACGTGGATACGGTCATGCTGTTTGCCGACCAAGTGGCCTCGGCCATCACCCGCATCAACCTGCTCACCTCCATCGACACCCTGACCAGCGAGATGGAGTCGTCCTTCGCCTTCCTCCTGGGGAGCCGCGACGCCTATTCCCGCAATGTCATGCACCTCAAGGAGAGTGTGGATTCGGTGGCCGACGGCTCGGCCATCATCGCCTCCGCCGCCGAGGGGGTTATGGCCTCGGTGGACGAGACCAGCACGGCCGTCAACGAGATCTCCGTGGCCATCGAGCAGGTCACCCGCAACCTGGACCACCTGACCGGTGTCGTGCACCAGTCGGCCTCGGCCATGGAGGAGATCAACAGCACCCTCAGCAATGTGGAGGAGAGCGCCGCCATCTCCCACGAAGTCTCCAGCCAGGTGAAGCTGCAGGCGGACCAGAGCCTGACCGTGGTGACCGAGACCATCGACTCCCTGGCCGAGATCCAGACCTCGGTGGAGCTCTCCTACGAGGCCATCAAGCGCCTGGCGGAGAACAGCAGCCGTATCGAGAACATCGTCAGCGTGATCAACGACATCACCAAACGCACCAACCTGCTGGCCCTGAACGCCTCGATCATAGCCGCCCAGGCGGGGGAGTACGGCAAGAGTTTCGGCGTGGTGGCCGACGAGATCCGCAACCTGTCGCTCCAGACCGGCCACTCCACCGGCGAGATCACCGGCATCATCGAGGAGATCATGTCCGAGTCCAAGACCGCGGCCAGCAACATCACCGCCAGCAAGGGGCTGGTGAGCCGCGGCGTCGAACTGGGCCACTCCACCGGCGACAGCCTGAAAGCCATCTACGACAGTTCGGTCTGCTCCATGGAGATGACCCAGCAGATCAAGCAGGCCACCGAGGAGCAGGTGACCAGCGCCCAGATGGTGGCCAAGTCCATGGAGGACATCAGCTCCATGACCTCCCAGATCCTGGCCGCCTCCACCGACCAGGCCAAGGCCACCCGCAGCATCGCCCGAGCCATGGAGACCATCAAGGACATGACCCACGAGATGGTCAGCTCCACCTCCCGCCAGGTGGACGACGGCCACAAGATCCGCCGCACCGTGGAATCGGTCAGCGAGATGGTGCGGGAGATGTTCGACAACATGGAACAGCGCCGCAGCCAGAGCGCCGAGGTGGTTCAGGACCTGGAGTCCATGAAGAGCCTGACCTGCCAGATCTGAGGCCATGCCGAACGAGCCCTTTTCTTTCACCCCTGTCGCAGCGCGTTGTGGCAGGGGTTTTTTGTATAATCAAATCTGCCACGGAGACACAGAGACACGGAGAAAGGCGGGAGAAAACCAAAATCGTTTTTTGGTGTTTAACCCGTAATGACTTTTGATTTTTTGATGATTGCTTTTCTCTATGTCTCAGTGTCTTTGTGGCAAAGCTGTTGTTAAGGATCGTTATGACGCCTCAACCGCTTATCATCGGGCACCGGGGGGCCTCCCGCGATGCCCCGGAAAACACCCTGGCCGCCTTCCGTTTGGCTTGGGCGCAGGGGGCCGACGGCATCGAGGCCGACTTCCGGCTGACCCGGGACGGCCGCATCGTCTGCATCCACGACCCCACCACCGGCCGCACCGCGGGGACCGACATCGGCGTTGCCGCGTCCACGCTTGAAGAGTTGCGCCGCCTGGACGTGGGCGCCTGGAAGGGACAGGAGTGGGCCGGTGCGGCCATCCCCACCATTGAGGAGGTGCTGGGGCAGCTCCCGCCGGGCAAACGGCTCCTGATCGAGTTGAAGAGCGGACCGGAAATCGTCCCGGTGCTGCGGGATCTCCTGGCCCGGTCAACGGTTGACCCGGCCGGGCTGAGCATCCTGGCCTTCGACGAAAATGTGGTGGTTGCCAGTCGGCAAATGCTCCCCCGCTGCACGACCCTCTGGCTCTGCGATTACCGCAGAAGCGGCATAATGGGCGCTTGGCGCCCGGACCGGACCCAAGTGCTCGCCACCCTGGAACGGACCGGCGCCCATGGCCTGGCCAGCAGAGCGCACCGCTGCGTGGATGAGGCCTTTGCGG
>DATBXI010000318.1:0-7365 GCA_036514355.1 Desulfuromonadaceae bacterium | reverse complement strand
CGGGGCCGAACCACTTGTTGAAGATCTTGGCCGCCTCGCCGCTCTTCTCCATCTCCAGGATGGTCTTGTTGACGAAGGTGACGAAGTTCGTGTCACCCTTGCGCATGCCCAGGCCGTAGGGCTCGTCGGATATCTGGACGTTGGGGATCTCGAACTGCGCCTTGTTGGGGGCCTTGGCCAGGATGCCGGCCAGGATGGCCTCGTCCGTGGTCACGCCCGCCACCTTGCCCTGCTGCAGGGCCAGCAGCGCCTGGGGATAGTCGTCAAAGGAGAGCACCGTGGCCGACGGGATGGCCTTCTTCACGTTCTGCTCCGAGGTGGAACCCTTGGCGGTGCCGATCTTCTTCCCTTCCAGGTCCTTCAGGGACTTGACCGCACCTTTCCTGGTGATGAACTTCTGGCCGGTGAAGAAGTAGGTGTGGCTGAAGTCGATCTGCTTGGCCCGCTCCGGGTTCTTGGTCATGGTGGCGGCGATGATGTCGATGTGACCTTCCTGGAGCTGGGGCATGCGGCTGGCCGAGGTGACCGGCTTGAGCTCCACCTTCACTCCCAGCTTCCTGGCGATGGCGTTGATAAAGTCGATGTCGTAGCCCACGATGGCGCGGCTCTTCTCGTCCACATACCCGAAGGGGGGGAGCGAGTCTTTCACGCCAGCCACGAGGACCCCTTTTTTCTTGACCTCTGCCAGGGTGTCGCCCGCCAGGGCGGCCTTGGCCATGAAACCTGCCAGAACTGCGGTCATTACGATGGTTGCCAGTTTCTTCATGCGTATCTCCTCTTTCCTTCCAAAGATGTAGGGCTATGTTGCCCGGGAAGCTAACCAATCAAAAGAACCTTTAATTGAACGCGGATTGACGCGGATGCGGCGGATCAACGCGGATCTCAAATCGTTCTTCGGTATATCCGCGCAGATCCTTTTAAATCCTGCCTCTTCCGCGTCCCATTGCTTTGAATTCAGCTTGCTGACCTTTAGCTCCCTCCCCCTTGAAGGGGGAGGAACGAAATCAATGCATGGGCGACAGCAGCTGCTTCAGGAACTGCTTGGCCCGGTCGTGCTGCGGGTTCCGGAAGAACTCCTCGGGCTCCGCCTCTTCCAGGATCACGCCGTGGTCCATGAACACGACGCGATCGGCGACCTCCCGGGCAAAGCCCATCTCGTGGGTCACGCAGACCATGGTCATGCCGCTCTTGGCCAGGTCCTGCATGACCGCCAGCACCTCGCCGATCATCTCCGGGTCCAGGGCCGAGGTCGGCTCGTCGAACAGCATGATGCGCGGCTTCATGGCCAGGGCGCGGGCGATGGCCACCCGCTGCTGCTGACCGCCGGAGAGCTGGGACGGATAGGCGTCCCGCTTGTTGGCCAGCCCGACCCGCTCCAGCAGGGTCATGGCCTGTTCCTCGGCCGCTTTCCTGGGAACCTTGCGGATCTTGATGGGCGCCAGGGTGATGTTGTTGATCACGGAGAGGTGGGGATAGAGGTTGAACTGCTGGAACACGAAGCCGACTTCGGCCCTCAGCTTGTTGATGTCGGTCTTCTTGTCCCCCAGGTCCATGGCGTCAACCACCAGGCTGCCCTGTTCGAACGGCTCCAGCTGGTTGATGGTACGGATCAGCGTGGATTTGCCCGAGCCGGACGGACCGCAGACCACCACCACCTCTCCCTGTTTGACGTGCAGGTTGATGTCGTTGAGGACGTGCAGCTGCTTGAACCACTTGTGGACTCCCTGAAACTTGATCATGCGGTGCTCCTTGTTGGTATGGTGTTCCGTATAGTTTCCGTCGTCGAGGCTTGTAACCTCTCCCCCGCCTCCCCTTATCTTAAGGGGAGGAGCTTTTCAGGCACCCCTCTTAAGCTAAGAGGGGGCAGGGGGAGTTATGGTGATCCATTACTCTCACCCACAGCCAGATTTCTCTGCAGATGTCCCCTGATCATCGCGCCAAAGTCCGCCTCCCGGTCCCCCTGGTAGACCATGGACGAGGCGATCTCGGCTGCCAGCACGGCATAGAGGTACTTGGCCGGGAGCCGTTTGATGCGCTGGCGATAGGTCGCCGAGTCGCGCAGCAGCCGGGGGAGGTGGTTGAGGATGGCCCGCCGGAAGGGGGGCTGAAGGCAGAGTTCGGGATGCCCCTGGAAAAAGGCGAACAGCCGGGCGTACAGCGCATTGATCTCGTGGCTGATGGCGTCGGATATCTCCGTGTAGAGCAGGGTGCAGCCCGGTTCCCGGCGGCGGCGCAGGATCAGCGCCGCCTCGTCCTCGGCCCGCTTTTGCAGGATCGCCAGCACATCCGCCACGTAGCGCTCCTTGTGCTCCAGGAACTCCCGCTCCGTGAGCAGCAGGTTGGCGATGATCTCGTAGGAGGAGGAGATCACGCCGCACTTGTTGGCCGAGGCGTCCCGCATGATGACCACACCCCGGCGTTGCAGCTCGCCACGGGCCTCGGGGGTGATGAAGGAGTTGGCCCCCTCCACGATCACCCGCGACGACGGCGTAGCGTCGGGCAGGAAATACTGCCGCCAGGTCTGGCCGTCGATGGTCTCGGGACGGCCGCCGGCCGGGATGAACAGGTCTGCCTTGGTCGTGAAGAGCAGGTCGTTGTATTCGCGGGAGAATTCGTCCAGGGAGATCCACTCCTCGGTAACGCCTTCCTCGGTGCGCCGCACCTTGCGGAACAGTTCACGCAGCCCTTCGGTGCGGCGGCCGCTGCGGAAGAGCATGAACCCGCCCGGATGCAGCCGGGCCGGGTCAAAGGCGTCCAGGTCGTGGCTGAGGACGATGCGCCCCAGCTCGTCGCGGTCGGCGCCGGCCGGATCGACCAGGGCCGCGGTGCCGTCGATGATCAGGTTGATCCTGACCCGGGGGCAGCGCTGCAACAGGATGCGCATGGCATTGCCGGCCACGTCGCCGTTGGGGCCGCCGGTGAACTTGACCGAGAACGGGTCTTTCCGAATGTCGATCCCTTGCTCGGCCATGGTGATCTCGGCAAAGGCCACCACGCCGGTGGAGGTCACGCCGTACTCCTTGTGGTTGATCCCCACCTGCTTGCTGGAGATGATCCCGATCCCGAGCAGATACCCGCGCCGCACCGAAAGGCGGGCAATGGCCTCCACCATGCTGTCGTGCATGTTCTCGTCGGGGCCGATCTCGATCGGCTCGTCCTCGCCGTAGTAGTCCACCACGCGGGGGTCCCGCGCCGTCCCGGAGGCAGTGACGAAGATGTCGAGGAAGGCGTTGGCAAAGCCGTACTGGAGCTTGTAGAGCCGCCACGTCTCCAGGTCCCGCTCCTGCTCCGTCAGGTCCGAGGCGTCCAGCACCACGACCATCTTGGAGCCCCCCTCGTAGATGTCCTTGTTCTTCAGGTGCTGGGTGTTGGCCAGGACATAGACCTCGCGGAACAGGGTGTTGGCGCTGGTGGTGTAGTCGTCCCGGCTGCGGGCGATGATGGTGCGCCAGCCGCCCCGGGCGATGTCCGAGAAGCCCACGTGGTAGCCGAAGCCCGCGCGGCCGAAGAAGAATGTCACCCGGAAGGGGACCGCGGTGGGGAGATCGGCAATGAACTCCGGGCCGAGCGCCGCCAGGTAGGCCGGATCGAGGCGGAAGGCCAGGGCCTGCTTGGCGGGCACGAAGAAGTTGGTCTTGAGGGTGTGGCGGATGAAGAGCAGGCAGCAGCGGAAGATGCCCCTGCGGATCTCGTCCAGGTAGCGGTGCCCCGTATTGTACTCCTCCACGGCCCGGGTGGTGTCCGCCAGGATTTCGGCGTAGGCCGCCTCCCGTCCTTCGCGGACGGGGTCGAATCTGGTCCGGAAGAGCCGCACCAGTTGCAGGGCGATGTCCGGGTGGGAGTGGAAGGCGCTCATGACATCATCCCGGCCGAAACGGTCGGGCTGATTGTGGGCCAGGTTGGTGTGGCAGAAGGCGATAAAGGCGTTGATCAACGAGGCGTCCTCGCCGCTCATGACCCGGTTGGCCACAAACTCCCGGTAGGTAGGGGAGAGGGTGTCCAGCACCTGGGTGTTGTACAGCTCCTGCTGCAACCGGCAGAAGAGCTCGGAACCCTTGGCCAGGGGGAGCTGGTCGCGCCGTTTCACATAGAACGTGCCCAGAAAGTAGGGGTGGACGCCGTTGCTGACGGTGAGGCAGTAGGCCCGGCGCACGCCCATATCCAGGCGGTTGAAGACCTCCATGACCTGGAGCAGGAAGTCCTTCTGGGGCGGGTTGGCCACGGCGAACAGCACCCGCGATTCCCCGTTTTCCCCGGCATCGTCCATTGCCTCCACATCCAGGTAGAGGCCGCCGTTGGCGTTGCCCTGCCAGAAGAGCCAGAGCAGTTGCGCCACCCGCTGGGCAGGGGAGATGCGGACGTAGTTCTCGTTGTTGAGCCAGATGATCCGCAGCAGCCGCTCCATCCCCCGCAGGTCGCAGCCCGGATAGCCTGCCTTCAACGCCCCCATGATCCGGTTGCGGAGAGCGGCGGGGATGGCGGCGTTGTTCTCGGCGGTGATCTCCGCGTTGGCCTTGCGGTCGAATTCGAAACGCTGAATCTCCAACTCATGGTCCATTCCGGGGATGGGACCGTCCGAGTGGGCGATCATGGCGTAGGATATCTCCTGCTCCTGCATGGTCCGCAGCGTCTCGTAGAGTGAGCCGGGCTGGTTGATGCGTGCCAGTATCTGGGTCTTTTCCCGGTCCGCCAGGATCAGGCGGCGGTTCTGCGCCAGGCTGCCCAGTTCCCTGGCCAGGGTCGCCAGGGCCCCGAGCTCGTCGTTCATGGCCACGAAAAAGTAGGGGTGCATGCGTGCCTGGAGCCACTCCAGGTTCCGCACGACCCGTCCCCTGGCGTCGCCGGTCAGTTCCTTGATCTTTTTGAGCATGCGGCCATTGGTCAATGGGTTCATCTCTCGATCCCTTCCTGTTGGCGCTGGCTGTGCTTGCGGCATCAATACAGAATCGCGTATCAGCAAAACGAATACCAAAGATGACGAATATCTGTAACTCGCCTGTTTTAAAGGCGTAACAATGTTTTATTGACGCACGATTGGGGTGCGAAGTGGTATAGCCGGCAGGGGCGGCGGCGGGGCGGATCAATGGGATTCATTAGAAATAATAGGCGGTTGCTGCCGGTATAACCATGGTTATTGCTATAACTATGGTTATACCGGTTTTGAGGGGCTAAGAAGGGAGGTGGGGATTACGGCTCGACTGCCTTCACATCCGGCAGTGTCTCTCTTTGCATCACGTTTCAGGCGTGCAATCGGGAAGAACCGTGTGCGCCGGAGTGAGGGGGTTCGCTTTTCCGCTCATGGACTCTATGACGATCCTTACGATAGCGGTCCTCTCGATGTTCTCATCCGTCATGGGGGATACGGGATACCCGGCAGGCACGTATTTCTGTATCATCCGTTCCAATATGCCCCTCTTCTCGGATGCATCTCCCACAAGCTCGGCTTTACCAAAGCAGACGACGCTCTTGTAGACGTGGCTTATGCCGCAACCGCGTTGCGAAAGAACCAGAGGCCCGGGCTCATCCACCAGAAAGCACGCGCGGGGATCGGCTTGAAGCGCTTCCATCTTTCGGCCCATCGGCCCGCTGTGAAAATAGATGCAGCCTTCAAAAAACAAATAGTTCACGGCAACAACATAGGGGCCGTCCTCGGTCGTGAGGGCCAAGCGGCCGACCGGCATGCGTTCCAGCAGCCGTTCCATGTCCCGGGAACTCTCCATCTTTCGATCCGCGCGTCGTGGTTCTGTTTTCATTTGTGTTCTCCTGGTTAGTTCAACGTCGTGGGGGCGCACCAGCGCGTGCCGCCACCTGGTTGTATACCTACGGTATAGCATCTTGACAATGGTACTATATTATGGTACTAAAAATTTGTGAAACGAAAACATCTCAAAACCCTGGAATCGATCTTTGCTCACCCCGTTCCTGGAAACATTCAGTGGCCGGATATTCTCGCTCTCTTCAGAGAGCTTGGGGCGGAGATAACCGAGCGCGAAGGTTCCCGCGTGGGGGTTCGTCTTTTTGGGGATCGTCGAGTATTTCACCGCCCGCATCCTTCACCGGATACGGACAAGGGAGCTGTTGCAGCTATACGCAAATGGCTTGAAGAAAATGGAGTCAAACCATGAACAATATGATCATCAACGGCTATGACGCAGTCATTTCATACGACCCGGAAATTAATATGTTCCGGGGAGAGTTTATTGGAATCAACGGTGGTGCAGACTTCTATGCAAGCACCGTTGATGATCTGCGAAAAGAGGGCGAAATATCTCTCAAGGCTTTTCTCGAAATGTGCGCCGAAGACAAGGTTGAGCCGCGCAAACACTTTTCCGGGAAGTTCAATTTGCGGGTACCTCCTGTATTGCATCAGCGCCTCGCCGCACAAGCTGCCGCTCACGGCAAGAGTATCAATGCCTGGGTTGTTGAACTCTTATCAGAGTGTGCAGTTCACGGCCACTGAGCATTCCGCCCCTATTCATTTCCTTTGACTTTTTCCTTTCCTGTACAACGATTATGCGGCGCAGCGGTGAAGCGTAGCGAAGACCGTTTGCCGCCGCGTGTTGAAATCTAGAATGCAGACAGGACATTCTATAAAGTCATTTGCTTTTTTTGTTTTTAATCTCTGCTGCCATTTCTTCTGTAATTTGGCTAATTTTCTTATAAATGTTTGGGAGTTTAGCTTGAACTGTATTTAGCATTTCCTGTGATAATTCAGGCAACTTCTCTACATATTTAGCACCTATTGGCGAAGTAAAAAATTTAGTCAGCTCAATTATTTCTTTTTCTGAATAGACTCTCATATATGCAGTAGCTAAATCGTCTTTCACTTTATTCCATGAAAGCTCTTCCTTCATAACTGCTATTTGCTTATTTTTATATTTGATAAGTATTGGCATGTCCTCTTCTGGAACCTGCATTTGTTTAAATTGTTGCTCGATTATCGAACTCATCCGCGCAAATATAAGTGGAATGTTCTTTTCCGTCTGTGTCGCTTGCAATAATTTTTCAACAGCCTCCCTGTGGGAGCTTTCTGATGCGTTGGCAATAGAATAAAATGCTAAAACTAGAAGGGTAAAAAATATTTTTTTCATTCATTTTTCCTTTCAACGGTGTGGGCGCTGACCTGACGGTCTTATTGGTCAGGTCCAGCGGCCTTGTGTACGCCCGTCATGGGCGTGAACTTATGGGGTGTAAGTCCCCTGTACATGAATCCGGCACCGTCGTGAGACGGGGTAGGAAAGGGAAAAGGGGACAGGCTACTTTTCTCCATCTTTTCGCGGTCTGCCTCTCTCACGAATTGTTGACTCCAACCCAAATGACTTGCAGATTTTGTTCACCCAGAGGCCATCTCCAAACGGTGCTTGC
>DATBXI010000317.1:0-9286 GCA_036514355.1 Desulfuromonadaceae bacterium | reverse complement strand
TCCAATCAAACAATAGCGCCCAGCCAGACTGCCGAGCCCAAACAAGCCGCCGCAGTCAAACCCCAACACGATACTGTCGAGCTTACTGGCGCCGCCTTAGCCAAATCATTGAAATTAGCGGGCCAAACCGCCGCGCAGATCGCATTGAAAATGGGCCTGGATGTTAAGATTGTTGACAGCTACTTGGGTGTCAAAGCGCCAACAACCGCGCCCACAACACCAGTTCCTACGCCAGCAGCATCACAACCGAAAGCTTCGGAAACGGCCAAGGGTAAGAAATAGAATAAACTTAACTCATAGAAAATTACCACAAAGAGGATTTGGCGATTTTGCCGAGTCCTTTTTTTATTTGGCTTAATAGATGTGCATAATAAATCAGGAGACTACGTCAGTTCGCGACGCCTATGATGGTTTGATCCTTCTGGCTGGCATAAGAAACCTCTTATGCCAGCCAGTTTAATCCAGAATATTTGACTTGAGTGATTTTTGTAATTATCTTTGGCGAAATATCGACAAAAATAATCATCTGAATTAAATTTACTATGAGAACTCTCACGAATGCCTTCATGATGACCGGCCTCCCGGAAACCCGTATGCCATGACCCCCGAAACCGCGCTCCAGATACGGCACCAGCGTGCCGGCGGCCTGCGCCGCTGGCTGCCCGGCGTCGTGATGATCTCCCACTACGACCGCTCGTTGTTCGTCCGGGACCTGATGGCCGGCCTGGTACTCACCGCGCTGCTGGTGCCGGTCGGAATGGGGTATGCCGAGGCTGCCGGCCTGCCGACCATCAACGGGCTGTATGCCACGATCATCCCGCTCCTGGTCTACGCCGTGTTCGGCCCGAGCCGTATCCTGGTGCTCGGTCCCGACTCCGCCCTGACCGCCCTGATAGCCGCCACGGTGCTGCCCCTGGCCAATGGCGACGCAGCCCGGGCGGCGTCTCTCGCCGGGGTGCTCGCCGTCATTTCCGGCGTATTCTGCGTCGTTGCGGGCCTTGTCCGGTTCGGGTTCATCACCGACCTGCTCTCCAAACCGATCCGCCTCGGATACATGAACGGTATCGCCTTTACCCTGCTGGTCAGCCAACTCCCGAAGGTGCTCGGTTTTTCCGTATCGAGCAGCAGCCTCGTGGGATCGGCAACGGGGCTTGCCGCAGGGATCTCGAACGGCCGCATCAACCCCGTGTCGTGCGCCATCGGCGTTTCGTGCCTGGCAATCATCTTCGCCTGCCGGCGCTGGGCGCCGCGCCTCCCCGGCGTATTGGCGGCGGTGGTTGCTGCCACCGTGGCCGTTGCGCTGTTCGACCTGGAGTCACGGGCGCACCTGGCGGTGGTCGGCGCCATGCCGCAGGGGCTCCCTGCGTTTCGCATCCCGGACATCTCCTTTGCCGAATTCACCTCCCTGGCTGTCGGAGCAGGGGCCATAGCCCTGGTCTCCATCGCCGACATGAGCGTTCTGTCCCGCATCTACGCATTGCGCGGCGGCTACTACGTTGACGAGAACCAGGAGTTGGTGGCCCTCGGCCTCGCTAGCGCGGCAACCGGCCTGTTTCAGGGGTTCTCCGTCAGCAGCAGCGCCTCGCGCACCCCCGTGGCCGAGTCGGCCGGCGCCAGGACTCAGGTCACCGGGGTGGTGGGGGCGGTGGGCATCGCCCTGTTGCTGCTGTACGCCCCCGGACTGATGGCCCATGTGCCCACCGCGGCCCTCGGCGCCGTGGTCGTGTCGGTTTGCTACAACCTGGTGGAGATCGCCGAAGTCCGCAGGCTCTACCATCTGCGGCGCGGCGAGTTCTTCCTGTCGATCATCTGCTTCCTCGGGGTGGCCCTGCTGGGGGTTATTCACGGTATTTTCATTGCGGTGGGCTTTGCGCTGCTGGCCTTCATCTGGCGCGCCTGGCGCCCCTACTGCGCCGTGCTGGGCAGGGTGGACGGCATGAAGGGGTACCACGACATCACACGCCATCCCGAGGCACGGCGCATACCCGGGCTGGTGCTCTTCCGCTGGGACGCGCCCCTGTTCTTCGCCAACGCGGAGATGTTCCGCGACCGGGTCCTGCGGGCGGTCTCCGAGGCGCCGACGCCGACCGCACGGATCGTGGTGGCTGCGGAACCGGTCACGGATGTGGACATTACCGCGGCGGACGTGTTGGCCGAACTGGATGAGGAGTTGAACGCTGCGGGCATAGAGCTCTGTTTCGCCCAGATGAAGGGGCCGGTCAAGGACCGGCTCAAGCACTACGGGCTGTTCGGCAAGCTGGGTGTGGAGAATTTCTTTCCCACCATGGGCCAGGCGGTGGACCATTATGTCATCAGTCATGCCGTTGCCTGGCGCGACTGGGAGGACGACACGTCGCCGCACGCATGACAACCGCTCCTGTTTGACGGGGTCATTCCGGGAAATTGCACCAGTTTGCATGTCTTCTATTGACGACCTCTTTAAGAATCGGATATTTGTATACAATTCCCTGTTGCAGCAGGCCATACACTTTCATCGGGAGGCGGGATCCCCATGCAGACCCTTCAACAAATTTATTTCAGACTGACCATCAAAACCCGGATCGCCCTGCTCTGCTTCTGTTACAGCCTGTGCATCATCGCCGCCGCTATACTGGGGCGGTCCGACGCCCTGGTGATTCGCTACGGTTCGCTGGTCCTGTTCATCGGCCTGGGGGTCTTTTTCGGCATGCTCAACATCTGGGGCATCGGGGCATCCATCAAGCGGATTATCGGGTATCTGCAGAACATGGCGCAGGGCGACCTCAGCGAGACGATCGTGGTCAGGAACAAGAACGAGATCAGCTGGGTCCTGACGTCGATCCAGGAGGTGCAGATGTCGGTGCGCTCCATCATCGCAGGCATCCAGACCACCGCGGGCGACTTGACCACTGCCGCGACAAACCTGAAGCAGACCTCGGAACGGATCGCCGAAGGTGCGCAGATGGCGGTCGGCCAGTCGACTGCGGTTGTGCATGCCGTGGAGGAGCTCTCGTCCGTGAGCCACGACATATCGCGGAACTGCCAGGTGATGGCCGACAACGCCTCGGAAACGCGCAGCGCCACCAGCGACGGGGCGCGGACCATTGACGAGATGTCGCAGATGATGGACGAGATCGGGAACATGGTTACCGATACCACCAACGCGGTCGGGTCCCTGGGAAACAACTCGAACCAGATCGGCGAGATTGTCGCGACCATCGAGGACATTGCCGATCAGACCAATCTTCTGGCGTTGAACGCCGCCATCGAGGCGGCCCGGGCGGGCGAGCAGGGGCGGGGATTTGCCGTGGTTGCGGACGAGGTGCGGCAGCTGGCGGAACGGACGACAAAGGCCACGAGCGAGATCCAGAGGATCATTGTCACCCTGCAGCGGGACGTGAAGAATGTCATGGGGTCCATGGAGCAGAGTTCCCGGAGCGTGCAGAACGGGGTCGATCGGGTCAAGCTCTCCAGCCGGGCGATCTCGGACATCACGTCGCACATCCAGGTATTGACCGACAATGTGGCCCAGGTGGCTACGGCAGTGGAGGAACAGTCGGCCACGACCGCCGGCGTCATGGACAACATCCGTGCCATCTCCGGAGTCATCGAGGATGTGTCCCGCGGCACCCAGGAAACGGACCGGGCCTCGTCGAACCTGACCAGGTCGGCGGACGAACTCACATCCATGGCCGGCAGGTTCCGGGTCTGACGACGCCTGGCCCCGGCAGCGCCGCCTGCCGGGAGGGGCGACATATCCCGCAGACGGGCGGATATGCTGTTCCAATTGCGGCACACGTGTGGTAATAGTTTTTTCAACCGGCAGCACCCGCTTCGATGATAACGGAACCTTCTTTCCCGACCGCAGGGAACGGTTCCGTTTTACCGGTGTTGAAACAGGACAAATAAGATAGTTTCGGTCCAGGCAGTAGTGGACTTGTGACGCCGCAGCATGACCAGGGTGAAAACGCCATGACAACGTTCCGTCACATAACCGGTTCCATCCGCTCCCGCTACCTGCTCACCTTCATCGCCATCGCCCTTCTGGTCGGTTGCGCCGGGTACGGCTATTTTCTGCACCACAAGCTGATCACGGTCGAGGAGAAGCGCGAGGAACTCGCCACCATTGCCGATCTGAAGGCCGGTCAGATCGCCCAATGGCGCAAGGAGCGGCTGGCAAGCGCCGAGGATATCTACGCGAACCGCATGATTTCCCACCGTGTCAACGACTTTCTCATGGGCAGGGATGCCTCACTCCCTCTCGAAGAGATCCGCGCCTGGCTGGCAACTCTGCGGGAGAGCAACGGCTACAGCAGGGTCGCCCTGGTCAAGCCCGGCGGTGCAGTCATCGCGGCCGTTCCCGGCTATACTCAGCCGCCGGAGGGGCGCACCCTTGCCATGATAGGGGAGGCTGCCGCCAAACAGGAGCTGATCTTTACCGACTTCCACCGGGAGGGAGTGCCCGAGCGCATCCATCTCAACCTCCTCATTCCCATCAGGTATTTCGAGGGCGCCCGTTCACGCAGTCTTGCCGTGGTGGTGTTCGAGATCGACCCGCACGCCTTTTTGTACCCGCTCATCAAATCCTGGCCCACGCCGAGTGCCACGGCGGAAACGCTCCTGGTGGAACGTGACGCTACCGACGTCCTCTTCCTGAATGAGCTCCGCCATCGGAAAGACTCCGCCATGAACCTGCGGCTGCCGATCAGCCGGAAGGACCTGCCCGCCGGGCGCGCCGTTCTCGGGCAGGCGACGGTCGCCGGGGGGGGCGATTATCGCGGGGTGCGCGTGCTTGCCGCGACCCGCACCATACCCGGTTCCCCCTGGTCGATCGTTGCCAAGGTCGATACGGCCGAGATCTACCTGCCGGTTACCCGGCGGGCCTGGTTTGTGGTGGTCATGGGCAGTACGCTGATCATCGCGGCAGGGCTGGGTATGTATCTGTGGTGGGTCAGCAGGCGGGAGCGGTATATCCGCAGGCTGTACGAGGCGGAACTGGAGCTCACCGCCGAGCAGGCCAGGGCCGAGGAGGCGCTGCGCAAGGTGTACAGCGATCTGGAGGTGCGGGTGGAGGAGCGCACCGCCGAGCTTTCCCTGGAGCGGAACAAGCTCAAGGGGATCCTCGATGCCATGCATGACGGCGTCTACATCGCCGACCAGCAGTACCGGGTCGTGTACATGAATCCGGTGATTGAGCGGGAGTTCGGGCCGGTGGGGGACCTGGCCTGCTACGAGTACCTGTACGGCCGCACGGAACCCTGTGCGTCCTGTGCCACTGCCGCCCTGTTTGCCGAACGGTCTGTCCGCTGGGAATGGAACTACGACAAGGCGGGCAAGGTGTATGACACCTTCAGGACTCCCCTGGTGAATGCGGACGGCAGCATAGCCAAGCTGGGCATCCTGCACGACATGACCGACCGCAACCGCATGGAGGAGGCGTTGCGGGACAGCAAGTTGCGGTACCAGATCCTCCTGGAATCCGTCACGAGCTACACCTACACCGTGTACATCGAGGCCGGGCATCCCTTTGCGACGACCCATAGTCCGGGGTGCGCGGCCGTGACCGGGTACTCGGCCGAGGAATTCCATGCGGACCCGGCACTCTGGCTCACCATGATCCACGAGGAGGATCGGGCGCGGGTCAGCGAGGAGGTAGCCGCCATCTGCAACGGCGGCGGCTCGGCGTGCATCGAGCACCGCATCCGCCACAAGGATGGCGTGATCCGGTGGGTGCGGGACACCATTGTTCCGGGACACAACGAACAGGGGCGGCTGATTGCCTATGATGGCCTGGTAGTGGATGTCACCGAGCGCAAGCAGGCCGAGGAAACGATCAGGCAGATCAACGGGGAGTTGGAGCAGAAAGTGGCCGAGAGGACACGCTCCCTGGAAGATGCCAACAACGAGCTGTACTACATGAACACGGAACTGGTGGAGCGACGCCATGAGGCGGAGACCGCCCTGGAGGCCCTTCGCCGGAGCGAGACGCATCTCCGCCAGTTGATCGAGGCGTCGCCGGTGGCCATAGCGGTCATTGAGCCGCACTCGGGCATCGTATCGATCAATTCCCGTTGCACCTACCTGCTGGGGTACACGGCGGCGGACGTGCCGACGCTGGACGACTGGTGGCCCAGGGCCTACCCCGATCCGGCCTACCACGAGCAGGTCAGGAGCGAATGGCTGGCCATACTGGCCGATGCCGCCGACACGGGAGGGGTCGCACGGCCCCTTGAGGCGCTCGTCACCTGTCGGGATGGGCATTCCACGCGCTCCATCGAGTTCCACACCGCACGGATCGGCGACCGGACCA
The DNA here is from genome assembly GCA_036514355.1 of Desulfuromonadaceae bacterium. GTDB lineage: Bacteria > Desulfobacterota > Desulfuromonadia > Geobacterales > Pseudopelobacteraceae > JACPFJ01. The sequence continues at coordinate 2,997 of DATBXI010000317.1, read as the reverse complement.
TGGTCATGCTGGTCGACCTGACCGAGCGCCTCCTGGCCCAGGAGAGGCTGCTCAAGCTCTCCCGCGCCGTGGAAAACAGCCCGGCCACCGTGGTCATCACCGACCGCCACGGCATGATCGAGTACGTCAACCCGAAATTTACCGAAATTACCGGCTTCAGCGCGGAGGAGGCCCTGGGCCAGAACCCGCGCATACTCAACGCCGGGGTCCAGTCGAAGGAATTCTACCGGCATCTGTGGGGAACGATCCTCAGCGGCAACGAATGGCGGGGGGAGTTTCGCAACAGGAAGAAAAACGGCGAGATGTACTGGGAGCAGGCCTCCATCTCTCCCATCCGGGACGAGAAGGGCAGCATCACCCATTTCGTGGCGGTCAAGGAGGACATCACCGAGCGCAGGCGTGCAGCCGAGGAACTGCATCGGGCCAAGGAAGCCGCCGACAGCGCCAACAGGTCGAAATCCGAGTTTCTCGCCAACATGAGCCACGAGATCCGCACCCCGCTGAATGCCATCATCGGCTTTTCCACGCTGGCCCTGAAGAGCGGACTTACCCCCCGGCAGCACGATTACGTCGACAAGATCGGCAAGGCCGGCGTGACGCTGCTCAGGACCATCAACGACATCCTGGACTTCTCCAAGGTGGAGGCCGGCATGCTGGAGATGGAGTCGATCCCGTTCCACCTGGACGACGTCCTTGCCAATGTTGCCAACCTGTTCCAGCAGAAGGTCATGGACAAGCGGCTCGAATTCTTCATCAGCTGCGCTCCCGACCTGCCCTTCCCGTTGAAAGGCGATCCGCTGAGGCTCGGCCAGGTGCTCACGAACCTGGTGGGCAACGCGGTCAAGTTCACGGAGCAGGGAGAGGTGGAGCTGAGCATCGAGTGCGCCGACCGGGAGGAGAATCGGGCCAGGCTGCTCTTCAGCGTGCGCGACACCGGGATCGGGCTGACGCCGGAGCAGTGCGCGCGGCTTTTTCAGGCCTTTTCCCAGGCCGACGGTTCCACCACGCGCAAGTACGGCGGCACGGGGCTGGGGCTCTCCATCAGCAAGCGCCTGGTGGAGATCATGGGGGGCGAGATCCGGGTGGAGAGCGAGCCCGACGTGGGGAGCGTCTTCACATGCAGCGCCTGGTTCGGGGTTGAGCCGGGGGAGGAGGCACATCCACCGTTCCCCGCCGCCCTGAACGATGCCCATGTCCTGATTGTGGATGACAGCGCCACCAGCCGCACGGTGCTGACGAAACTGCTTGCCTCCCTCCCCCTGCGGGTGGACAGCGTGGGCTCCGGCCGGGAGGCCATCGAAGCGGTCAGACGGAACGACGGAATCGACCCCTACCGGTTGGTCCTGATGGACTGGCAGATGCCCGGCATGGACGGCATCGAGGCAACGCGCCGAATCAAGCGTGACAGTCACCTGGGCTCGCAGCCCATCATCATCGTGATCACCTCGTTCGGCGGCGAGATGGAACAGGCCCAGGCCCGTGCTGCCGGCGCCGACGAGTTCCTGCATAAACCCTTTACCGCCTCCTCCCTCGTGGCGGAGTTGTTCCGGATATTCCCGACCGAGCGGTTGTCGGCCGCAGGGGCGCCTCAAACCGATGAACCGGGCCATGATTTTTCCGGCGCCCGGATACTGCTGGTGGACGATAACGAGATCAACCGGCAGATAACCATTGAACTCCTGGGCGAGATGGGAGCGCAGCTGGACGTGGCCTGCAACGGGAAAGAAGCGGTGGAGCGGGTTAGCGCGGCGGAGCCCCCCTACGATCTGGTGCTGATGGACATCCAACTGCCCGTGATGGACGGTTACGAGGCCACGCGGCGGATCAGGGAGGACAACCGCTGTGTCGGGCTGCCGATCATCGCCATGACCGCCCATGCCCTGGTGGAAGAGCAGCAGCGCGCCTTCGATGCCGGCATGGATGATCTCATTACCAAGCCGATCGATTTACGGGCCATGCTCAGGACCATAGACACCCATCTCCGACGCTCCGCGGACGGGCCGCTGGCCATGCGCCCGCACGGAGATGCCGGCGCGGGGACCATGAGTATCCCATCTATCCCCGGTGTGAACGTCGCGGCAGCGCTCGAGAACATCGACGACAATCGGGAACTGTACCTGTGGATTCTGCGGGCGTTCCTGGACAACCAGTACACAACCGCCACCGCTGTTGCACAGGCTCTGGCAGGCGGCGATCGCGCCCTTGCGCAGCGACTGGTGCACACGGCGCGGGGCGTTGCCGGCAGTATCGGTGCGGACCGGGTCGTCGAGGCGGCTCTGGCGTTGGAGGCGGGCATCAGGCACGACGTGCCGCCGGAGACACTCCGGGACAACATGCGGCACTTTGCGGAGGAGATGGAGAACCTGCTGACGCATGTGGGCAGGGCGTTGGCGGAGAGCGGAAGTGCGGATGCGGTCGGGTCTTCCGCGGGGGGTGACAGGGGGATGGCCGAGCAGGTCCTGAACCGTCTGTTGCGCTACATCCGGGAACATGATGGCAGGGCGGGCCATTATCTGGCGGAGTGCCGCGACAGCCTGGCGGAGTTGCCGCGGCATGACGTGGAACGCCTCAGGACGTGCCTCGACACGTTCGACTACGATGCCGCGCTTGCCGCCCTGACCACCCTTGCCGCAAAGAGCGGCATCGGCCTTGCAAATAACGACGGGAGGGAACAGTCATGACCGATACGATCCGCGGAGAACGCAGAACCGTGCTCGTGGTTGACGACACATCGGACAACATCAGCCTGCTCAACGAAGCCTTGATGGACGATTACAGCATCAAGGTGGCGAAGAGCGGACCGCGGGCCATAGACATCGCCCGGTCCATGCCGGTGGACATCATCCTGCTGGACGTGATGATGCCGGAAATGGACGGCTTCGAGACCTGCCGCCGGCTGAAGCAGGATCCGCAGACCCGCCGGATTCCGGTCATCTTCGTGACGGCACGGGGCGAGGTGGAGGACGAATCCATGGGCTTTGCCTGCGGCGGGGTCGA